>CANAZK010000007.1 GCA_947366105.1 uncultured Lachnospiraceae bacterium
TGCTACGTCCCCTTTCACAGTTTTTTCACATTTAAAACAATCTTTGTATATCATTAAACATGACCAAAATCATAAGTCCAAATAGCGCAATCAGCCCTACAAGATGAACCATTCCCTCCTTCTCCGGAGGCACGCGTTTGCCTCGGACAGCCTCCAAAAGAAGAAATACCAGTCTTCCGCCGTCCAAAGCCGGTATCGGCAGCAGATTCATAACTCCAAGATTCGCAGATAACAGAATGGACAAATTCAAAAGAGAGAACACAACCGATGATACGCCGTATTGCCTGTTAGCCTGATAAGTCTCATCTACCACATCCACGATTCCAACAGGTCCTGACATTTGAGATATACCGATTTTGCCTGTAAACAACATTTTCAGACTTTCGACAGTAACGTCAATCCAATACTTGACTTCATATGCGCCGTATCGCAGCGCCGTAAATGCATTTGCATTTTGGGAACGTCCCGCGCTTATGCCGATCATATACATTCCGTCTTCGCCTTGTTTCGGCGTAACAGCCGTCTCCTGTTTCTTTCCGTCACGCTCATACTGAATTATGATTTCTTCACCTTGATGAAACTGGTTATAGACTGAAATTTCCCGAAACAGATTTATCTTCTTATCATTGATTTTTGTTATCAGATCCCCTTCTAAAAGTCCCGCTTCCTCTGCCGCAGACCCCTCTATAACGCCGCCTACAAAAGGTTTGTCATATCCAACCCAGGCCACAACAATAACTGAAAAAATGAATGCCAAAATAAAATTAAACACCGGTCCCGCCGCAATGACAGATATCCGCGCCCAAACTGACTTGCTGTTGAAATTTCCCTCGCCGGTATTATCAGCATCGTCCTCTCCCATCATACAGGCCCCGCCGATAGGCAGAAGCCTTATGGCGTAAACCGTCTCTTTTCCCTGTTTCTTAATAACAGTCGGTCCCATTCCTATACAAAACTCTTCTACATAGATACCATTTTTTCTGGCAAGGAGAAAATGCCCCAGTTCATGGAAAAATACAATAAAACTAAATAATAATAACGCGAGAATAATTCCCATATATTACCACCTGCTTTCTATCTGTTCATATACTTCTCTTTCCGTCTCTAATATCTCTTCCACAGATGGATTCAAAATATTCCTGTGTTCTCTCATGCACGTCTCAATGATTTCAGGAATCTCAAGATATTTTATCTTACGGTCTAAAAACTTACTGACAGCAAGCTCATTTGCCGCATTAAATACTGTCGGAAGGCTTCCCCCTTCTCTTCCCGCCTCAAACGCAAGCCGAAGTCCATAAAACGTGTCCATATCCGGTTTTTCAAACGTCATATGAGACAGACTTTGAAAATCAAGACGTTCTCCCGGAAGATAACGTCTCTCAGGATAATAAAGCGCATACTGTATCGGAAGCTTCATATCCGGCGTTCCAAGCTCTGCGATAATTGCCCCATCCACATACTCTACCATAGAATGTATGATACTCTGAGGTTGTACTACAACCTGAATCTGGTCTATATCCACATTAAAAAGCCATTTTGCCTCTATGACTTCCAAACCTTTATTTACCAAAGTAGAAGAATCGATGGTAATCTTTCTTCCCATCTCCCAATTTGGATGCTTCAGTGCATCCTCCGGCTGAATATTAAGAAGGTCTTCCCGCTTCTTACCGCGGAACGGTCCGCCGGACGCAGTAAGCAGAATCTTATGAAGCGCTTTCTCCTGTCCTCCCTGAAGAGATTGGAAAATAGCGCTGTGCTCGCTGTCCACCGGAAGAATCCGTACACCGCACTCTTCCGCAAGAGGCATAATAATGTGTCCCGCCGTTACCAACGTTTCCTTATTGGCAAGAGCAATGTCTTTGCCCGCCTGAATGGCGGCAATAGTAGGACGTATTCCAATCATGCCGACAATGGCGGTTACAACCATCTCCGTCCCCTGCATTGCGGCAACCTCCATAAGCCCTTCCATGCCGGATACAATATTTACATCCAAATCCGAAACGTTCTCCCGAAGCTTCGCCGCCCTTTCTTCCGACCACACTGCCGCAGTCTCCGGTAAAAACTCCCGAATCTGCTTCTCCAATAAAGTTATATTATTTCCCGCTGCAAGTGCTGATACTTTAATGTCTCCATTTTCTCTTACAACCTCCAGCGTCTGTGTTCCAATCGAACCCGTAGAACCCAAAATTGCTATTTTTCTCATATGAACCTCTCTTTATTTCATCAGCATCACCGACAAGTAATAGATAATCGGCGCCGTAAAAATCACGCTGTCAAACCGATCCAATATTCCGCCGTGACCCGGAATAAGATGCCCGTAGTCCTTGATATCGTTATCTCTTTTAATTGCGGAAGCCGCCAAATCCCCCACTTGGGAAATCATGGAACCTGCACCGCAGATGACGGCATAACGAAGCGCGTCTGCGTCCGCTCCTTTTGCAAACTTATTAATCGCAAATGCATAAACCGCACCGAGGAGCGCCGCACCGACGACTCCGCCTACTCCGCCCTCAACAGACTTCTTCGGACTGAGTACAGGCGCCATTTTGTGCTTTCCGATAAGCATTCCCACACAATAGGCGCATGTATCGCTTCCCCATGAACAAAGAATCACAAGCCATACAAGAAAAGCTCCCTGCTCCAATATTCTTGTTCTATACACATAAGAAAGCATCACCGCTACATAAAACATCCCAAAATAAACAGTCATCACCTGATTTGCCTTATATTTCGGAAATGTAAACACATACACAGCCATCAAAACAATCAGAAAACCAATTGCAATAATGGCAAACCAATCCTCATTCCCCATATCGACGGCAAGAAATGCATAATATACAACTGCTGCCAAAAGCCCGATAAAGCCGAGAAGCTTTTTCTCTACATCTGCAATCTTATAAAGTTCTGTCATTCCCTTTAAGCTTATTAGAAACAGGGTTCCCCACAATATCCATCCTCCTGAGATAATCGTCGCAAGGGCAATTATTACAAGTATGATACCGCTCAGTAATCTTGTTTTAAACATTACTCTTCCTCCTTCGCTCCCCCGAAACGTCTGTCTCTTCTATTATAGTACTCAATGGCCTTTTTCAATTCTTCTTTTGTAAAATCCGGCCATAAAACATCCGTAAAATAAAACTCCGTATACGCAAGCTGCCACAAAAGATAATTGGACAGCCGTAATTCCCCGCTGGTCCGAATCATCAAATCCGGGTCTGGGATTCCGTGGGTGTCAAGATAACTTTCAAATAATTCTTCTGAAATTTCCTGACTTCTCACCCTTCCTTCCTCACAGTCTTTAGACAGACGGCGTATTGCACGAATCATCTCGTCCCTGCTTCCATAGTTTAACGCAATTTGAAAATTCAATCCGTCATTATTCACTGTCGCCGCTTCAAGTTCTTCAATTCTGCTCCTGATATCTTCATCCAGCTTCGTCTTATCCCCAATCACGCGTACCTTCATATGATTCTTCTCCGCCGTCTTAAGACAAGTTTTCATGTAATTTCTAAGAAGCTTCATAAGCGCGTCTATTTCGCCCTTCGGTCTGCTCCAGTTTTCCGTAGAAAACGCATAAACCGTCAGGTACTTCACACCCATTTTATAAGCGTCCTCACAGATACGCTCCACATTCTTACTTCCCTGAGCGTGACCATAATTTCTCGGCATCCCTTTAGACTTTGCCCATCGGCCGTTTCCATCTAAAATGATTGCAATGTGCTGTGGTACATTCATAATTTATCCTCCATATAATCCCAAAGGATTTTCCTATGGTACAATCAAAGAAAGGGCTGCTTATATTCCGCGCCCCTCTTCATTCTATTCGCAACCATATACAGATTATACTGTCATTACCTCTTTCGACTTATCATCTACTAATTTATCAATATCCTTGATATATTTATCAGTCAATTTCTGCAATTCCGACTCTAAATCCTTAATCTCATCCTCAGAAACTTCCGTTCCTTTTAATTTCTTAAACGCGTCGTTCCCGTCACGGCGGATATTACGAACCGCAACTTTTGTATTCTCCCCCTTTTTCTTAACATCCTTTACAAGCTCTTTTCTGCGCTCTTCCGTAAGTTCAGGAAAAACAAGGCGGATAACAGAACCGTCGTTTGTAGGATTAATCCCAATGTCTGATACAAGTATTGCTTTCTCGATTGCCTTTAACATGGATTTCTCCCACGGCTGAATCTGAATCATACGCGCCTCAGGCACAGATACGTTTGCAACCTGCTGAATCGGCGTCGGCGAACCATAATAATCCACCGTCAGTTTATCAAGCACATGCGGATTGGCACGTCCCGCACGGATTGTCTGCAATTCTGCAGCAAGATTGTTGTAAGATTTTGTCATTTTTTCGTCAAACGGAGTTATTCTCTCTTTCATATTATATATCCTCTGCTTTCTCTTTATTTATTATTTATACAGTTACTTTCGTACCTGTAAATGTTCCTGTCATCGTCTCCACAATACTGTTCTCTTCATTCAGCCCAAACACAAGCATCGGCATTTTATTCTCCATGCATAAAATAGACGCCGCAAGATCTACTGCAGCAAGTCTCCGGTCAATCGTCTCCTGAATGGTAATCTCATCATACTTCTTCGCATTCGGATTCAACTTCGGATCACTGTCATAGATACCGTCGATTGCTTTTGCAAGGAGCATGGCATCCGCCTCGATTTCAACAGCACGAAGTACGGCGCCTGTATCCGTGGAAAAATAAGGATGTCCTGTTCCCCCGGCAAAGAAAATTACCTTGCCCTCGTTAAGCGCTTCCACCGCCGCATCCTTTGAAAACAGACTTGTAAATGCCCCGCATGCAAACGGCGTAAATATCTCTGTCTGCATACCTACATGCCTAAAAATCTCAGATACATAAATGCAGTTCATAACAGTTGCAAGCATGCCGATTTGATCCGCCTTTGTTCGGTCAATCGTCTCACTCGTGCGGCCTCTCCAAAAGTTACCGCCGCCCGTTACAACCGCTACCTGAATTCCTGAATCCACAATCTGCTTCACCTGATTGGCAACGCCGATACATGTAGCTTCGTCAAATCCTGTTTTTTTATCTCCGGCTAAAGCCTCGCCGCTCAGCTTAAGTAATACTCTCTTCATACGTTTCTCCTTAATTTCCATTCTTTTGCACCTGCAATGCCGCCCGTTCAAATTGCTCATTGCTAGTTTAGATTATATCATAGATTTTTAAATCTGACATCCGTTTTTATAAAAAATTGCACACAAATAGTAACAGTTCAGCCGCACTGTTACCAAAAATGCCCGGTCGGAATTCCACACTCTCAAACCGGGCAGGTCATTACATGCCAAGATGGCTTATAATTTCTTTCTTATAATTCAAAAAACTTTCTGTCAAATTAAAATCGTCTCTTCTCGGCTTCTTCTCCCGAATGACAATCTCCTTCGTAATCCGGCCCGGCCGCCCGGTAAGAAGATAAATCCTGTCTGACAAAAGAATCGCCTCGTCAATATCATGCGTAATAAATATGGTAGACAGATTTATCTTTTCCATCACGCCAAGATACCATTTGTGGATCATGCTTTTCGTTATGGTATCAAGAGCGCTGAACGGCTCGTCAAGAAGCGCGGCGCCCTCCGAAAACATATACGTTCTAAGAAGGGCCGCCCTCTGCCTCATGCCGCCGGACAATTGGTGGGGATATTTCTTCTCCGTTCCCTCCAAATCAAAGTCCTTAAAATATGGAAGCGCCTTCTTAATCGCCTTTCCTTTTTTCATACCTTTGATAATAAGCGGCAGTGCCACATTTTCCTCAATAGTACGATACGGCAGAAGCAGATCCTTCTGGAGCATATAGCTTATATGGCCTGCCTTTCCCGTGATATCCGCTCCATTCAACATAACGTTCCCTGAGTCCGGCACGGAAAGTCCTGCAATCACGTTAAAAAGCGTTGTCTTTCCCACTCCGCTTACACCGAGCAGGCATACAATTTCCTTCTCATTCAATTCGATGGAAATATCCTTTATAACAGTCTTCCCTTCGAAAGATTTCGTCACCTGAACGGCTGCTAATTTCTGCATATTCCTCTTCCTATTCTGCTAAATATTCATTCGTAAATCCAAACCCCGCCGGAATCTCCCGCTCTATAAGCTCATTTTCCCAAAGCCATCCGTAGAACGCGTCCCATCTTTCCGGGTTAATATAGCCCCACTGTTCTGCTTCTGCTTTATACTGGTCCTTTAGCCACTCCTGGCTTGCGGACACAAGCTGCCTGTCAAGTTCCGGCGCAGCATTACATAAAATGTCCGCCGCATCGGCAGGATTCTCAATTGCGTCCTCATAACCTCTCTTTACCGCTTCTAAAAATGCTTTTGCAGTATCGCTGTTCTCTGCCAAAAATTCATTGTTGGCAACGATAACCGGCGTATAATAATCGAAAACCGGATTGATGTCCCGAAATGCAAAATAGTCTGTTTCCAGTCCTTTTACTTCTGTAGCAACACCGCCCCACGCATAGTATACCCAAATAGCGTCTACTTGATTTGTCTTAAGAGCCGTCACCTCGTCTGTTACATTACTTGGAATCATCTCAATTTTACTGTAATCGCCGCCGTCTGCTTCCACCACATTTTGAACGATCGCCTTTTCCACTTCCATATCCCATGTGGCATAAGCTTTCCCTTCCATCCCTTTCGGCGAATCCAGCCCTTCGCCTTTTCTTGAGATGACTCCCGATGTATTATGCTGAATCAATGCGGCAACCGCTGTCACCGGAAGCGGACTTTCATTTGCCCACGCCGGTGCAATGGTATCCTGAAAATCAATTCCGAACTGTGCCTTTCCATTTGCAACAAGGACGCTGGCGCCGTCCTCAGGCGGCTGCACGATATCTACCTCAAGCCCCGCCTCTTCAAAATATCCTTTCTCCTGCGCAACATAGAATCCAGTATGATTTGTATTAGGAGTCCAGTCAAGAACAAGCGTAATTTTCTCAAGTCCTGCTTTCGTTTTATCCTTTTCATCTTTGCAGGCAGTGAATGAAAACATCATTACTGCCGCCAATAATCCTGCAAACAACCTCTTTTTCATTTTCCAGTCCCCCATCTTATGCAATCTAGTCCTTCGTTCTCCACGGCATCATCCGCTTCTGCAGTATTTCCACGGCAGACATAAGAAGAAGACTGATCGCCGATATCAAAAATATTACCGCAAACATTTTATCAAACGCATAGGATTTTCTCACTCTTGTCATATAAACGCCAAGTCCGCTGTAACCTCCCAGCCATTCCGCAATAACCGCCCCCACAACAGAATAAGACGCCGAAATTTTAAGACTTGCAAAGAATCTGTCCATCGCTCCCGGAAGCTTCACATGACGGAAAATCTGAATCCGGTCTGCCCCCATTGCCTTCAGAAGGTTCATGGTATCCCCGTCCGCCGCGCGAAATCCTTCCAAAAGTCCCACCGTCATAGGGAAAAACGTAACTATGACGATAAGCGTAACCTTGGGCGCCATGTCATATCCAAGCCACAGCACAAGAAGCGGCGCCACAGCAATGGCAGGTACAGTCTGCGTGATAACCACAACCGGGTAAAAGGCCTTATAAAACGGTTCAAAATAATCCATCAGAACCGCCATGGCAAACCCGGTTGCAATACCAATCACAAGTCCTAATACACTTTCCAAGAGCGTCACCTTCAGATGCATCATAAGAAGCGGAAAATCATTTACAAATGCCCTCGCCACATCCACAGGCGACGGCAGAAGAAAATCCGGCACAATGCCTGTACTTGATAAAATCTGCCAAACAACCAAAATAACTGCAATGGCTGCGGCCGAATTCATTTTACTCGTGATGCTTCGTAACTTTTTTCTCAATAGTAAGCACATCCCCTTCAGGTTTGTATGTCACCTTAATGTAGGCAGCCACCGACGGCGCGCCCGCTCTTATTGCAATATGCTGACACTCCTTTACAATATCCATAAGCTCATCGTAATCGCCCTCAATTGCCGTTTCAAATGGTCCTACATAACAATTTAATCCGGTACTCTTAATGTAAGCGATAACCTCGTCTACTATACGGATTAACTCCTCGTCGTTTGCCGCCTCCGGCAATGATTGAATTGCTACACTTGCATTCATTTGTTTTCTCCTTTCGTTGGGGACGTACACTTTCTACACTTTGCTACGTCCCGAATTAACTTTTAGTATGTCCCTTTCTGAGAATTGCCCTGTCCCATTTTGCATTTTCTAAATGTGTCTACGCAAAAAACCCCGCCAATGCTGGCGAGGTTTAAATATCTCATTACTAATTTTACCGTAAATACTGAATTTTATGTCTGATATGATGATTCAGACCACAATATATTGAGATTACCGATAAAATATGTACATTTCAATATTCTCCCTACGCTGGCATTATCCAGATCAGGTTAAGGGTCTAAACATTATCGTAGTTTACTCTCAGCCGGGTTCTCCCGGCACCCCTGATTTCTTTATTAGTTTACTCCAATTTTTTTTTGCAGTCAAGTATAATTCTGACATTGATTTTTCCATGTTCACATGTTACACTTTTAACAACATCGGCGGTTTTCCATTATGCCGTCAAAATACATATCGGATACCGATAAGGAGGATTTTAATATGAAAATTACAGAAGGGTATATGCCATATCTCGAATATCAGACATACTACCGTGTCGTAGGCGAATGTACCGGAAACAAGAAGCCATTAGTATTATTGCATGGCGGACCGGGTTCTACACATAACTATTTTGAAACACTTGACAGATTAGCCAAAGAAGACGGACGCCAGCTTATTATGTATGATCAGATTGGCTGCGGCAATTCATATCTTGACGGACACCCTGAACTTTGGACCGCCGAAACATGGGTGAACGAATTGATTGCGCTCAGAAAACATCTCGGTTTAGACGAGATTCATCTGCTCGGCCAATCATGGGGCGGAATGCAGCTTTTAGAATATGTCTGCAACTACAAACCGGAAGGACTGAAGAGTTTAATCCTTTCCAGTACTCTCCCGGCATCATGGATGTGGGGTGAGGAAGCGCACCGTATGATTAAAGAGCTTCCTCAGGAAATGCAGGATGCAATCGAGAAAGCAACTTCCAGCGGAGATTACAGCGATCCTGCCTATCAAGCGGCAGAAGCCGAATACATGCTGCGCCATGCAGCCGGCGCGGTTACTGAGGACTCACCGGAATGCTTGAAACGTCCGAAAAAAGCAGGTTCTGAAAGCTATGTCGTGGGATGGGGTCCAAATGAATTCACTCCTCTCGGAACATTAAAAAATTATGATGTTACAAAACAGTTAAAACACATTAAAGAGCCGGCGCTTATTATCAACGGTGGAAATGACTTATGTACACCATACATTGCCAAATATATGTATGACAATATTCCGAATTCGCGTTGGGAGCTTTTCCGCACATGCCGTCATATGTGCTTTGTGGAAGACAACGACAGGTACGTGGAATTAATGAAAGAATGGCTTAATGCAAACGATTAGCCAAAACGCAAATACCGGAGCCGGAATTCCTAAGAATTCCTCTCCGGTATTTTTTATATTATTTTCTTTAAAGCATATGTATGATTCAGAATCAGCGGCCGCAAATATCCGCAAATGTCGCTCATCGGGAATGTTTCGTCCTTCAGCCGTATGCCCAGCTCCTGTTTCATAAACTGCTTACGCCTCTGCATCCTCGCCCACATTTCAGGATATTCACTTTTCATCTGCCCCTGCAGCTCTTCATCCGCAATCACAACGCCGTCTTCCGCGCTGACGCCGCCATAGCCCTGCATGGACGGAATAATATCCGCCTGAAGAATGACTCCGCTTTCAAGAACGACTTCTGTTCCCGGATAAAACGGGGAAGCCGTCCATTCATCATCTGCGGTATAATGTCCCGGATTCAGAGCCCAGTGAAACTTTTCCTTTGGAAGAACCGTTTCTATTCTTTCATAAATTTCTGCACAGGACGCTCCAATTCCCACTGCCTCCATCCACTCTGCCAAAGCTTCATAATAGGGAACTGCAAGCACTTCAATATAATCCCGTACGTCTTCAGGCAGCTCTTCACATTTTTCAGCCACATAAGCCGCCCGGGAGGACAGACCGCCTCTTAGTCCCAGCGTTAACGATAGTTTATCACCCAGCTCAATCTTATTTGCACGGGGAAATACAACCGCATCCGTAAAACGCTCTCCCGCCGCGCAAATCGTTGTAACAGTAGCAGGCTGCCCGTACGGCGATAAAACCTCTGCAATTTCCATCTCTGTTTTTCCGGGCGCCACCGCATTCATAGCCTGCAGTATTCTAGACGATGCAAGACCCGAACCAAATTCATAATGTGCAATTTCGTTTGCATTGACATGATTTCTGACGCCGGACTTGGAATCCACAAAAATACCCGCAGCATTGCATATTTCCGCATAAGGGTTGGCACATTTCAACGCATCCATAATAAAAGCAGGAATATCAAACATCTCCCGACAGTTCTCTTTCGTTCCGGTAAACATCTTCCAGCCTGCACACCCTATTTTTTTCGCCTTATAAATGCCTGCATCCCTCATAATTCCCGACAGACTCTTATCATCTCCCATTGGCTGATACGGCAGGGAAAAATGTGGAGCATGAACGACCTCAGCTTGAATACGGCTGTATTTCGCCATCTTTAAATTTTCATTTCCTAATACTAAATAGTTTATACCTTCACCGTGCAAAACAAGCAGCGCTTCTTCAAACCTTGGCTCAAATCCTGTCAGATAAGCAAAATTCGCTCCATGCTCACGATCCGCATAGATAACCAATGTATCCAAATCCAGCTCCTGCATCTTCGAAAGAACACGGTTATATCTCTCAGTCATAGTTCTTTCCGTCAGGTTTACCGGCACATATGTCCTGCAGATTTCAGGCATCCTTACTTTGTCATAAATAACTCTTTTCTCCATAAAGCTCTCCCGTCTTTTTGTCCCGCCAAAAGCGCCGCTCCCGTAATTCCAGCGTCGTTTCCCAGCTCGGCAATACAAAACACAGCCCCCTTTTCAGCCAGGCGAATATGTCTGCAATATTCTTTTTCAATGCTTTCAATAATTATTTTACCGGCATTGGACACACCTCCGCCAATTACATACACCTCCGGGTCAAATGCATGAGAAAAATATCCAAGACCGATTCCCAGCGCCCCAAGGCATTTGTCCAAACATTTCACCGCAAGTCCGTCGCCTTTATCCGCCGCCTCACAGATTTCCTTTGCAGTCATCTTTCCTAACCCTCGAAGCATGGAATCCGCCTCGGTTCCCGCCAGCAGCTTTTTCATATAACGGACAATTCCCGTCGCAGAGGCAAACTGATCCACACACCCGTGATTTCCGCAATTACATACGCTTTCCTCGTCAGAGTAAACCGTTACGTGACCGATTTCACCTGCGATAGAGTGCGCGCCTGAGAGGATTTGTCCATTCAGGACAATTCCTCCTCCGACGCCCGTACCAAGCGTAACCAGCATCATAGAAGAAAAAGCTCTCCCCGCTCCACGATAATACTCTCCAAAGGCGGCTGCATTGGCATCATTTTCCGCCGCAATTTCAGCCTTAGGAAAAAAATGTTTCATTTCTCTTACAACATGAAAATTGTTCCAATGCAGATTTACACAATTCCGAACATATCCTTCCGAATCCACTGGTCCGGGGATTCCCATTCCTATACCGTATACCTCTTCCCGGCCGATTCCATTCTCCTCCAGCATACGATAGATTTCTTCTGCAGCAGAAGGGATAATTCTCCGCCCGCTTTCCGCCAAGTCTGTTTTACAAGACCATTTTTTAATCAGCGCGTACTCCTCGGAAAACAAGCCCAATTTTATCTGCGTTCCACCTACATCTACTCCGATTATCACGCCCACACCGACTATCCTCTCTTTCTTCTTTACTTCAGATCATACAGCCGGGCTGCATTATCATGAAGAATTCCCTGAATCTCTTTCTCTGTAAAGAGCGGCCAACCGGAATTTGCACAAATCTTATTCATGCCAAATTTCACAAAGTCAATCCATTCCAGCAAGTCTTCCGTCGGATTCTCCGAGAATAAATCATTATTGGCGGCAACAAAATCAGATGCAAACATTACTCTGTCTATAATACCCATTTCTTTTGCCAAAACCAAGTTCCATGTAAGCCAAAACGGTCTCTTATAAAGCATTGCCAAATCTGTATAAAGATTCTTGTCATTTACCATCAGCGTAAACAGGTACTCGCTAAACGGATAACCGATATGTTCCACAACCATCTTCATATCAGGAAAATTAAATGTCACATCGTTCAAATCCTTCATCTGCACATATTTTGTATGCGCAAGAACCGTAGGTCCCCCCGCCGCTGAATGATGATACTGCACTACTGCTCCCTGGCTGTCTGCAAGCTCATAAAACGGATACATCTGGGGATCGTTGGCATGGAACTGTCCGTATGGGGGCGTAAATAATACTCCTCTGTAGCCGCAGTTTGTAAGTTTATCTTCTACATAATCATAGTTTTTCTGTGAAAATCTTCCTGCACTGTCAATCGGCTCCACACTGCAGAACGGAACGAAAAATTCCGGGTACTTCTTAAATGCGTCTTCTACCGCGCATTCTCCAAATTCAGAATTCCACACTTTATGCATATCCTGCGCCATGCAGACGCAGTTCTGTATGCCTGCCTCTTTCATCCATTTTACCAACTGGTCAATGTCCGTATCATTCGGAATCGTCTGTCCCAGCCTATCATAAGTAGCTTTATCAAAACATTTAGAATTAATTAAATGCATATGTGAATCTATTATCATATTTTCTCCATTCTATCCTCGTACTCGCCGGTCTTATTCAGCATTAATGTCAAAATCAGCAGCATTTTCTGCCGTCAGAAGCTCCGGTGTAAATTTGTAGATATCATCAGCTCCGGCTCTTTTATAGCTGCCGTCAAGAATCTGTACCATATATTCCACACATTTCTCCGCCATCTTTTTAGCAGACATGCCCGGACTTGCCGCTAATTTACAGTCTGGTCCCACATCCTGCATTACCTTCTGCTGTTCTTGCGTTGCATCATAGCCTACTACAACCACTTCTGTTTTACCCGCATCCTGAAGCGCATTATATGTTGCCATTGTGCTTTCGTTCCAATATAAGAAGAATGCATCTGCATCCGGATACGCTGTAATCATATCGGAAGCCCAAGCATAACAACCGTTAGACGTTCTGTCAGAAGTTCTGTTCTTAACCACTTCCACGCCTGGATAATTTGCTTCCAAATAAGAGATAAACCCGTTCACGCGAAGTCCGCTTGATGCAATAGAAGGCTCGTCTTCAAAGATGATAATCTGTGCGTCCTCTTTTCCGTCCAACGCTTTCATACACTCCTCTGCCGCCAGTTCGCCGCCCTTTGTGTCATCGTACTGTACAGACGCATCCGCTCCGCCTTGTGAAGCAAGACAGTCAAAGTCAACGATTGGAATTCCTGCTTCATTTGCCAAAGCTACCGCATCATTTGCACCCTCCGTGTCAATCGCCGTGTAAATAATGCCGTCTACTCCCTGGGTTACCAGATTCTCAATAATGGTATACTCTTTCGCCCAGTCTCCCGCCGGATCCATGGTAACGGCTTCCCAGCCTTTTGCCTCGATAGCCTCACGAGCAACCTGTTCAAATTCCGCTTCGAATGACATCGCCATATCCCATGGAACAATTGCAATCGTCTTTTTGTCAGAGGAATCGTCCTTCTTATCCTTAGAGTCGGAATCCTTGCCGGAACTGCAGCCCGCCAGTGAAGAAACACAGAGAAGCCCTGCCAGCAACATACTAATCATTTTTCTTTTCATAAATTTTCTCTCCTTTCACATTCACATGAAATTTTCACTCGTTTAATATTTATAACAGCCCGATTCATTCGGCCGCAACGAATCGGCTGAAATAAAGCTAAATGTAAATATTATAAAACTATTTACTTTTTCTCTTTCGTTTCTCTTGCCGAAATACGGCTGAACCACTGTGAATAGAATACCGCCAGTATCATCAGTACGCCCCTTACCACATACTGCCAGTTAGAACCGATATACATCAGGTTCATACCGTTAGTAATCATACCCATCAAAAGAGCTCCTAAAAATACACCTATCGTAAGTCCCTTACCGCCGGAAAGGGCAACGCCGCCTATGGCGCAGGCCGAAATCGCGATGGTCTCATATCCGGTTCCCGCATTCGGTGTTGCAGAACCCACACGCGCGGTAGATAAAATTCCCGCAATTGCGGACAATCCGCCGCTTATTACATAAGTGGAAAACCGGACTGCGGACACATTAATTCCCGACAGATATGCAGCCTGATAATTGCCGCCGATAGCGTATATTTTTCTTCCATATGATGTCTTTCCAAGAATTACAGCCATAAGAAGAAAAACGATTACAAGTATCCATACCGATATGGAAATTCCCAGCACCTCGCTTTTACTGAGCGCCTTGAACTCATTCGGCAGATTCGTCACGGCAGTATTTTTACTTACAATATATACAAGCCCTCTCACCGCCGTCTGAGTACCAAGCGTAACAATAAAGGGGTCAATCTTTGTTTTCGCTACTACGATACCATTCATTGCTCCGATTACGGCGCAGAACACGACCGCACCTACAACCGCGCCGGCTAAATTCGTTTTCACTCCGTACAGACCGTCTGTTACCATCAACGCGCATACCGTTCCTCCCAGTGCGGAAGTAGATGAAATAGAAAGATCGAAAGTTCCGTTAATCAGCGGAAACGCCAACGCACATGCCAAAATTCCGTATACGACAATCTCCTTTAATATATTGCCAAGATTATGAACCGTCAGAAAATTACCGCTTCTTGCCTGAACAATACCGGAAAATACGATAATCAGACAAATCAGCCCTACCAGCTCAAAGTACTTTGATTTCTTCATTTTATTCCATAGATTTTCTTTATTCATGTCTTTCATAGCTTTTATCCTCTCCCTATGCAGTTCCATGTGAAATTGCAAGTTTCATAATAGTTTCCTCGCTGGCCTCTTCCATTCCAAGCTCTCCCGATACATGCCCCTCATGCATCACGATAAGACGGTCGCTAATCCCAAGAAGTTCCGTCATCTCTGAAGAGACTACTATGATCGAAAGCCCTTTTGTTGCCAGTGTATTTATAATTTTATAGATTTCAGCCTTCGCCCCTACATCCACGCCCCTCGTCGGTTCATCCAAGAGCAGAATATCCGGCTCCGGAGCCAGGCATTTTGCCAGTACAACCTTCTGCTGATTTCCGCCGCTCAATCTCTGTACCTGCATATTTCTGCCAAAGGAACGAATTCTCAGCTCATCTATATAGTAATCCGTAATATCGTTCTCCTTCTTTCTATTTATAAAAGAAAAGTGTGAAATCTTTTTCAATACGCTTAATATCGTGTTTTGAAGAATGGACTGATGCTGAATCAACCCTTGATCTTTTCTGTCTTCCGGCAAAAACGCAAACCCCTTCTTAAGCGCCGCTATCGGAGATTCGTTTTCAATCCTCCTACCGTTCAGGTACATCTCCCCGCTGCATCCGTCCACGCCAAAAATTGCTCTTAAAAGCTCGGTCCTTCCGGCTCCAACCAAACCTGCGATTCCTAAAACCTCGCCTTTGCGAAGTGTAAATGAAACGTTGGAAATATTACGGTTCGACACATTTTTCACTTCAAAAACCGTCTCTCCGATTTTGTTTGTTTTCTCCGGAAACTGCTGCGTCATCTTACGACCCACCATCATCTTCACAATATCCTCGACGGTAGTTTCAGCCACAAGGCCTTCACCGGAATTCTCACCGTCCCGCAGAACCACAACCCTGTCGCCCACTGCATAGATATCTTCCATGCGATGTGAAATCAAAATTACGGCTATGCCTTTCTCTTTGAGCTTTCTGACTATCTTATATAACGTATTTGTTTCCTCAAGAGTCAGCGCCGCCGTAGGCTCGTCAAATATAATGATTGACGCATCGTGAGACAAGGCTTTTACAATCTCGATAAGCTGCCTGTGCGCCACACTGTACTGCTTTATCAGAGAGTCTGGTTCAAAATAAATGCCGAGCTGTTCCATCAAAGCTTTTGTCTTGCTTCTCAATGCCTTTTTATCAATCAATCCGCATTTGGTCTGATATCTTCCAACATAGATATTCTCTGCCACTGTCATCTCTTCAATCTGTATCAGTTCCTGATGTACCATACTGATACCAAGTTGAAATGAATCTGTCGGTTTTGTAATACTGACCTTTTCGCCCTTCATATAAATATCGCCCTCAGAAGGCGTTTCCGCGCCTGCGAGAATCTTCATCAGCGTAGATTTTCCCGCGCCGTTCTCACCGCACAGGCACAAAACCTCCCCCGCCTTTAAACTCAGGTTTGCGTTCTTTAACGCGTAAATTCCTCCGTACCTTTTAGAAATATTTTTCATTTCAAGAATATGCTCATTCATAATTTTATCCCCTGCCTGTTCCCTAAAATGAATCTGTAAACAATCTGAAGTTCCGATAAATATTTATCTGCGCTTCTAATTATCACACTATTTACTTGTTTTCAATAAAAAGTATATCATTGGTTCAATGTTTATCACAATAAAATTTTTAAGGTAATTTTTACCAAATATATCCGCTATTTTTTGTGTATTTTCGCACTCTAATTGTATTATGGACTACTTTTCAAATTATGATAAACTTTTATCATTATAGTTGACTTTGCATGAAAATGCTGATATTATGATTAAAAATAAACTTTTATCATTTAGAAAGGAGTCCCCATGAAAAAGAAAAAAGTCACTTTAGACTTAATCGCTGACAAGGCACACGTTTCAAAAGCGCTGGTCTCCCGTGTCCTTAACAATAAACCGGTAAGAGTATCGGAAGAAAAGCGGGAACTTATTTTGAAAATCGCCAACCAGCTTGATTACATTCCTTCGGGTTCCGCCGCGGCAGCCCCTCCGGCTAACATGGGTAAGACAATCGCACTGATTCTTCCCCGGATAAACAGCAGCTTTATGTCCTGTATTGCAGAAACGATAACCGACATTGCATACGAGAGCGGATATTCCGTCCTTGTTTTTGACGGCAAAGAAAACAGCGCCTTGGAAATGAAATATCTGACTATGTGTCATTCTATTAAAATTTCGGGCATTATCATCGACTCATTTTCTGCCGCCAACAATAAGACGTATTTAAAGAAGATTGCAGAATGGAAAATCCCTTTTGTTTTCTTTGACTGTTACCCCAACGATAACCGATTCTCCATTATTTCATCCAAAAACAAAGAAGGAGCAAAAAAGCTTACGGAAAGCCTGATTGCTCGGGGTCATAAAAATATTTTAAATATCATACAGAACAAGTCCACGCTCACCAACGTTTCTATGGAACGTCTGAACGGTTACTACTCGGCTATGGACGAACACCAGCTCTCTGGTTATAATGAAATTATTTACCCGGAAAGAGATTATCAACAGCAGCCCATTTTTTCCCTTTTGGAATCTTCAAAGGAATTTACAGCCTTTATCATCCAAACCGGAACAGATGTAAAGCACTTTCTGCACCTGATCTCTAAAACAAAATATGCAGATAAGGACTTTGAAATCGGCGTTTTTGATGACTTTGAACTGCCCTTTTCCAAAGTCATTACCCGGGACAATCAAAATATTTACAGCAAAATAGTCAGCATTATCAGCCAACGCCCTCAGGAAATAGCCTCCCATGCTATCAACACACTGATAGACAACATAAAAAAAGGGGAAGCATTTATCCCGGTACATCATTTCATCGACTGCGATTTGATTATGCGAAAATAGATTCTGATTTTCTATATCATAAAAGACCTCACACTCTTCGTACTTACGAGTGTAAGGTCTCTTTATGCCGCAGTCAGGCTGCGTTATCCCTTCTTACTTTTCAATTGTGTAATTTCCCGCCCCTCGGACAACAATTGCAGAATTAAAAAATTCCTCAAACACCTTTATCAAATAATACGTGTCCTTCACACCGCACGTCTCATAAGAAGAATGCATGGCCAACTGCGCAATCCCGATATCCACTGTATTTATCGAAACCTTTGTGTCAGAAAGATTACCGAGCGTGGAACCCCCTCTAATATCTGAACGGTTCGCAAATGTCTGATACGGCACTTCCGCTTTTTCGCACATAGTTTTAAATATTGCCGCCGAAACTGCATCCGTCGTATAGTTCTGACTGGCATTGTATTTGATCACAACGCCTCCATTCAAATACGGACGGTTTGTCAAATCCGCCTTATCCGCATAATTCGGGTGGACAGCATGTGCATTATCAGCAGACAACATAAAGCTGGATGCCAGCGCCCTTATATAGTCCTCCTCCGTTCTTCCCAAGCCGCTGTTAATTCTCATCAGAATGTCCCTGAGAAATGTAGATTGTGCTCCCTGTTTTGTGCTGCTTCCAACTTCCTCATTATCAAACACGGCATGAACATTTACCGCCTTTCTGCTCTCTCCCGCCAAGAATCCTTTCAATGACGCAAACGCGCACT
Source organism: uncultured Lachnospiraceae bacterium (assembly GCA_947366105.1). Lineage (GTDB taxonomy): Bacteria > Bacillota > Clostridia > Lachnospirales > Lachnospiraceae > Faecalimonas. The sequence goes on from CANAZK010000007.1 coordinate 18,563, forward strand.
GAGCGTCATCAAGCTTCGGCGCCGAAACAAATTCCTCCTCCGCGCCCCACAATGTTCCTTCCATGCGGTTATAAAGATACAGATCATTTCCAAGTATATCCTCCGCCTTCACCCCGGCGCTTTTTGCAATAAGCTCCATCAGGCTCCCATGCGCATCTTTGCCTCCGTAAAGAGGCTGCATATCTACCTGTGCGTTATACTTATAACCATCGTTCACTTCTCTGTTCATATGAGGAGCCAAATTGACGATCATAACCAAATCTCTATCTACATTCACAAGTTTTGTCACAATTTTTTTGCCGTCCTTCACAAGAAGTCTTCCTGCAATGGAAAGAGGACGATCAAACCACGGCGCATACAGCATGCCTCCATAATTTTCTACATTAAGTTTTGTATACTTTTTCTCCACACAAATCTCCGTATTCTCCTTCAGCTTAAATGTGGGAAAATCACTGTGGCTCGAAACAATATTAAATCCCGAAAAATCTTCCCCCGGAATCTTAAAAGCAATAATGGAAGATTCATTACGTGCCACATAATACTTCCCTCCCGCCTTCAAATTCCACCTGTCCTGTTCAAAAATCTCTTCAAATCCATTCCGGTTCAGCTCTTCCTTCATATTATAAACCAAATGAAAGCTGCTGTAACTTCTCCCGATAAAATCCAGCAATTCTTTTGACGTTTCCTTAAACATAATATCCTCCCGATTTTTTTATCGCTATATATTATAGCAACGCCCCCTGACTTTGGCAAGAAAAAGGATGTCTTAAAATCATAATTCTAAGACATCCTATAATCACTGCATTATTCTTACATTTTCTTCAGTTTAAATCCATTTACCAGCTTATCCAGCATGCGTGACATTTCATACATCTCCTGTCCTGACGCCGCGCTTTGCTCAATAGACGCTGAGTGGGACTGGGTTACCGTTGCAATCTGCTCGATTCCCTCATTAATATTCTCAATGGAAATCGCTTCTTCTTTTGCAACCTTGGAGATATCACGAATTGTATCTGCTACTTCATTGGCATCCCGCACTGTCTGCAGTAAAATTTCCGCCGTGTCGTTTGCAATAGACACTCCGTTCTCAATAGCTTCAAGAGAGCTTGTAATCAATGTGGCTGTGTCTTTAGATGCCTGGGCGCTTCTGGAAGCCAAGCTTCTTACCTCATCAGCAACAACCGCGAATCCTTTGCCGGACTCTCCCGCCCTTGCAGCCTCTACCGCCGCATTCAATGCAAGCAGATTGGTCTGGAATGCAATATCTTCAATCGTATGAATAATCTTTTCAATCTCTTTGGAGCTGTCGCTCATCTGTGCCATTGCATGAACAAGCTCCGTCATCTTTTCATTGCTCTGTGACATCTTCATGCCTACATTGTCCGCCTTATCCTTGGCCGTCTCAGCATTATCCGCACTTTCTTTTACCTGCTGGGCAACTTCAGATACTGTTGCCGCCAACTCTTGCGTAGTACTAGCCTGCTCGGTAGACCCCTGCGCAAATGTCTGCGTATTCTCCGACATTTGACTGGAAGAATTCATAACGGAATCCGCCACATCCTGAATACGGAAAAACGCCTCGTTCAATTCGTGTACAAAAGACAAAACAGCATTCTGAATAAGTTTGAACTCACCCTTAAACTCAATATCTGTCTGAATATCCAAATCTTTTTCTTTCAGTTTCTGCATGGTGTTCTGAATAGATTTCACGTAAGCAGAAAGCTCTTTCACAGATGTATTCAAAGAATCTGCAAGTATGCCGACCTCATTCTTACTGTGTACATCAATTTGAAAATTAAGCTCTCCCTCCGCCAGTCTTCTGCTGCACCGGGTAATCTCAATTAACGGATTCACTACCTGGCGTGAAATATACCTAATCAGTATCAGGCAGATAACAATTATAAGCACGATATCAAATACAATCATAATATATGTCTCAAATACCGTTTTATTAAGTCTTGCTTCACTGGCAGTCACAATATCCTCGGTGATCGTGATAACCTCTTCCAGCATAGATACCAAAGAATCTACATTCGGCTTCACTTCTCCGATATACATTGCGTTAGCTTCTTCCAAATTCCCCTCGGCTTTCAGGTTCAGCAGCACGTCTGCCGCTTCATGAATTTTTTTATGTAAAGGTTTGATTTCCTCAACCAATTTATCGATCTCGTCCGTACGCAGTTCTTTCTCAGAATAAAGCCATTTTCCAAGAACACAGCTCGTATCATCCTTACTTCCTGTAAACTCCACGTCAAAATTCAACGCAGAACCTAAATTCTCCACCCATGAAAAATGACCTTTTTCACTTTCCAAAGCAATGGTATGCAGATCCGACGATTTAGATATCTGTTCGTTAGATTTTCTGATATTATTCAGACTAATTATGCTGGAAACTGTCAGTAATCCAATCGCAAAGAAAACACAGACAACTAATATAGCTATCCTTACCTTTATACTATTTTTTTTCTCCATTTTTTTCTTACTCCTCCTTCGTAGCACATGTCGCTCCTTAAGTTATAATTATACCATCAAAATATGCAATGTCAATAAATAAAGCCTTGGTTTCACTAGAAATTGTCTTTATAATTATGAAGAAACCCAAGATTTATTTTTTGCTCGCATTTTTTTCTATACTTAGTTATAATACAATAAGCACAATGAATTTTAGAAGGAGGAATTTTTATGAAATGCTCTCGCTGCGGTGCAGAAATGAAAATAAAAAACGTAAAAGTTGATACGGATATGCACGGAAATCCTGTCTATCAGAAATATGCCTACTGTTACCACTGTAAAATACGGCGCAGCCTGTCACGGCACAAATCAAGTTCCGGCTCATCGGCAAAACGTCCTTCCAAAAGCACAAGGAGGCGCAAAAAGAAACATATCTTCCTCACAGTGATGCCTTGGCTTCTTATTGTCGTCGTTATCGCAGGCGGATGCTTCTTTTTCATCCAACGGTCAAGAGTGGAAGACGCCCGCAAAAAAGAAACGGTGGTAACCAAAACACGAAAAAATCTGATTACCGCCGACGCTTTCTCACAGCTTAAGACAGGTATGACTCTGAACGAAGTAAAAGGCATCATAGGAACGGACGGCAGCCGGCTTTTGCAGACCTCAAACGATACTTCTACAACCGAACGGTATCAGTGGCTTGAAAAGGACGGAAACGGAACCGTACTTCTCTCCTTTATTGATGAAAAGCTTGTCAGTCTATCCCAGACCGGTATGGAAACGGAAAACTCTTCATCGCTGTCACCGGAGGCTGTCGGCGCCCTCAAACCAGAAATGTCTTTAGAAGAAGTAAACGCTTCTTTAGGCGTAAACGGCGTTCGCATTTCGGAAACGGCGGCAGACGGCGTTACCACTTCTCTTTATCAATGGTCAGACGACGGAGCCGCCGACCATAAAATCTCAGTCGTCTTTATCGACGACGGTGCGGCATACATAAATGAAAAACTCCAAGACACAACAACGGAAGCTGCCACGTCATCTGAAATCGAATCCGAATAAGGTTTCCGATGATATTAAATAAAGATATAAAAAAGAATGTGCATTGCACATTCTACGCGCGCGAGCGGTTGCGAAGCAATAAACTCCTCTCCGCGAGCTGCGCATCTTCACACGAAGTGTGTGTTTTATGGAATAGGATTCCAAAGGAATTTCCTATTCCATAAAAAAGATTGCGCTCCTACGCGCAATCTTTTTAAACACATTTTAATTATACTCTGGAGATATATTCTCCCGTACGTGTATCAATTTTAAGCTTGTCTCCCAATTCAACAAATAATGGAACCGCAACCTGCGCACCGGTCTCGACAATTGCAGGCTTTGTAGCTCCCTGAGCAGTGTTTCCTTTGAAGCCCGGCTCCGTCTCTGTAACAAGAAGTTCTACTGTAAGCGGAGGTTCGATTGCAAAAGGCTTCTCCTTATATGAACTGACCGTAACTTCTTCATTCTCTTTTACAAACTTAAGAGAATCTCCCACATCTTCAGCGCTGACCGCAATCTGGTCATAAGTTTCATTGTCCATGAAATAGTAGAGATCCCCGTCATTGTAGAGATACTGCATTTTCTTTCTCTCAATAAATGCTTCCTGGAAAGACTCCGTCGGGCGGAATGTGGTTTCAACAACTCCCCCATTGATAATATCTTTCAATTTTACACGGACAAACGCCGCGCCTTTTCCCGGCTTTACGTGCATAAAATCAATAACCTGACATACTTTACCATCAATTTCAAGAGTCATGCCGTTTCTAAAATCACCTGCTGACTTTGTTGCCATTATATTGTCCTCCTTAATCATGCCATAAGGCATATTACTTTCTTTTACTGGAATAATTTTATAATAGTTTCTCTATTTTTTCAACCTTTTTTTACTTTTTACGCTCCCTCATATAAAAATACAATACGATTTTTTCCAAATAACGCTTTAGAACAATCTGTATCTCTTCCTTCGGATGAATGGGCTTAACCAAAATGTTTCTCATTCCTGTTCGTTTTGCCCCGTACACATCCGTGAAAAGCTGGTCCCCGATAAAAATAGTATCGGACAAATCGGTACCCATAATCTCCATTGCCTTTTTATAATTCTTAGTAGACGGCTTATGAGCGTCGTATACATAATCGACTTGTATCTCCTCGTTAAACATTTTCACCCGGGGCTCCTGATTGTTGGAAATCAGGCAGCACTTAAAACCAATTTCCTTAAGTCTTACAAACAGCTTCTTCGCCCTGCCGTCCGCCGGCGCCCCATGTGGAACAAGCGTATTATCAATGTCAAACACTAATCCTCTGTATCCTTCTTCATACAATTTCTCAAACGGAATGACATATGTGGATGCCACATACTCATCCGGCCAAAACATTTTAAACATCTTTCGGTCCCTTTTCCTTTATTTTATAAATGCCAGCACCTCTTCTTTCTCCGGCATGGAGCGGATAGCTCCTTTTTTCGTTGTAATAAGCGCCGCCGCCGCATTTGCAAACGTAAGCATCTCTCCCAACTGTTCTTCTGTAAGATTTTCAATACCATGTTCCAGTACATAGCTGACAGCGCTTCCGCAAAATGTGTCGCCCGCCCCCGTAGTCTCTATTGCCTCTACGGTACAGCCCGGTCTCTCCACACGCATATCTTTATAATATGCCCTGCTTCCGTCTTTTCCCATCGTAAGAAGAATAAGCGGGATGCCGTACTTCTCCTGCAAATATTGAATACCCTCATCATAGTCTTCTTTTCCTGATACAAACTGAATCTCATTGTCAGATATCTTCAGTACGTCGCAGTATCTAAAACCGTATTCCATCTGCTCCTTCGCAAGTTCCAAGGACTCCCACAGCGGCGGACGCAGATTCGGATCAAAGGTAATAAGAACCCCGTTCTCTTTTGCTGTTTTCAACGCTTTCTTTGTAGCATTCCGTACCCCTTCATGGGTCATGGACAATGTTCCGAAATGGAAAATCCTTGTCTCCTTCAAATATTCTTCATCTATCTCGCTTTCACAAAGCATCATATCCGCACCCGGATTACGGTAAAAAGAGAACTCCCTGTCTCCGTCAGGAAAGGTATGTACAAATGCAAGGGTTGTAGGAACCTTTTCATCCATATACAGGTGCGAGGTATCAATTCCGGCAGCATCCAACGTACTTTTTAACAATATTCCGAACTGATCCTTTCCAACCTTTCCCAAAAAGGACGTCCTTTTCCCCAGCTTACCCAGCATTGCGAGCACATTGCACGGCGCGCCTCCCGGACATGCTTCAAACATATTGTTCCCTTGTCCGCTCTGTCCATTCATTGTAAAATCAATCAACAATTCTCCCAGCGCTATTACATCATATTTTTTAGCCATATCTGTTCCTCCACTTATTTTCCTTCTGTAGATATTATATATCAGGTGATAACATCCTACAATGTTTTTTCAAGCATATACTTTATTCTACTGCCTTTTTCACATCTTTTCTAAAATTTTTCCACGCCTTTTCATCTTCCACAAAATATTTCGGGCAGTTCTTTCCGGTTATATCGTGATGGCGGATTACATCCGTTTCGTCCAATCCAAACTTTCTGCACAGCCACGCCGTCAGTTCCACCAGCGAATCATACGTCTCCTTTGTATATTTTCCATTCTCTTTCATATGGCATGTCTCAATAGAAACCGTATCGCCGTTCCTTGTGTTGGACGCATATGCTTCCTCCCATGTGGGAACGCACTGTACAATCTCTCCTTCCAGTCCCACAATAAAATGACTGCTCGCTTTTGTAGTATGTGAATCCTTAAGTCCTTCAAAATAATCTCTATTCTGCATAGCTGTTGAACCCGGATTTGCCGTATAATGAATTACAATTCCATTAATACGTCCCGTTTCTGTTCCCGGTCTTGAATATGGATTTACTGTCAGGAGTTCCACATTTATATCCGGTCTTGACTCGTCAATCCCTCTTCCGCTCTTTTCCATATACTTATCGTCTTTAAAAATACCTATCCCGAATATTTTCATAATTCCAAAGACAACTACCAAAATTATCATAACCGCCGCGCCTATGCGGGTATACAGTTGTATTCTTCTCCGGTTTCTGCTTCCTATTGCCGATTTTCCTCTATGAGTTTTTCTTTTTTTAGCCATCTGCTCTTAACCTTATCTTCCGTTTCCCTTTTTTGTGCAAAATGAGACAGAGCTGACCGCCCTGTCCCAATTAACCGCTCTCGCATATATTCTATTCGTCCACGCTGTAATTCGGCGCTTCCTTTGTAATGTGAATGTCATGCGGATGGCTTTCCTTCAATGAAGCGGCTGAAATCTTAACAAATCTTCCCGTATTCTTTAATGTCTCAATATCAGGAGCTCCACAGTAACCCATACCTGAACGCAGACCTCCCATCAACTGGAACACTGCGTCTTCCACTGTTCCTTTGTAAGCCACACGGCCTTCCACACCTTCCGGCACAAGTTTCTTTGCATCTGCCTGGAAGTAACGGTCTTTACTTCCATTTTCCATAGCCGCGATAGACCCCATGCCGCGGTATACTTTATATTTCCTTCCTTGGAATAACTCAAATGATCCCGGACTTTCGTCACAGCCTGCAAAAAGACTTCCCATCATGCAGACATTCGCTCCTGCGGCAATCGCTTTCGTCATATCTCCGGAATACTTAATACCTCCGTCTGCAATAATCGGAACGCCTGATTCCTTTGCTGCTTCATAGCAGTCCATGACTGCCGTAATCTGCGGCACACCGATACCTGCAACAACGCGTGTTGTACAGATGGAACCCGGTCCGATACCAACCTTAACCGCATCTACTCCGGCTTCAATTAATGCTTTTGTAGCTTCACCTGTGGCAACATTTCCTGCAATTACCTGAAGATCAGGATATCTCTCTTTTACCATCTTCACTGTACGGATAACATTCGCTGAATGTCCATGTGCAGAATCCATAACAACAACATCAACCTGGGCCTTTACAAGCGCGTCTACACGCTCCAGACAATTAGCCGTAATACCTACTGCAGCGCCGCAGAGAAGACGTCCTTTGGAGTCCTTTGCCGATAACGGATATTTGATCTGTTTCTCAATATCCTTGATTGTAATAAGTCCTTTCAGATTGTAATCATCATCTACAATCGGAAGCTTTTCTTTTCTTGCCTTTGCCAGAATCTGCTTTGCTTCTTCCAGCGTAATGCCTTCCTTCGCTGTTATCAATCCCTCGGAAGTCATGGATTCCTTAATTTTCTTTGTAAAATCTTCCTCAAATTTCAAATCACGGTTTGTAATAATTCCGACTAATTTTTTCCCTTCAGTAACAGGAACGCCTGAGATTCTGAATTTACCCATCAATTCATTCGCATCTGCCAGCGTATGCTCCGGCGATAAATAAAATGGATCTGTAATAACGCCGTTCTCTGAACGTTTTACCTTGTCCACTTCTTCAGCCTGTGCTTCAATCGACATATTCTTGTGTATAATACCGATTCCTCCCTGACGCGCCATCGCAATCGCCATGCGGTGCTCTGTAACAGTATCCATGCCGGCGCTCATCATTGGTATGTTAAGCTGAATCTTCTTCGTCAAATTAGTCGTCAGCTTTACTTGGTTCGGAATCACCTCTGAATATGCCGGTACTAATAACACATCATCAAATGTAATGCCTTCTCCAATAATTTTTCCCATGATTTTCAATCCTCTCTTTCGTCTGCTGTTTCGTTGTTACATTACATTACATAAAACTTTGTCTTATGTCAAGTCTAAATAATCACTTTTCTTGGTAAAAGCATCTTATACCCATTCAAGATTACATCATTCGGCTCGAAAATAACTTTTATCTTCTCACCGCTTTTCAAAACAATGAGTTCATAGGTTTTCTTTCCAGAAACCAAACTGCTGTAATTTAACGTTTTATTTACTTTAAACTGATTCAGCTCGCCGGCTCCCGCAGGCGCAAGAAACTCTATCTCACTGATACTTGCAGAAAAAACCGTCTTTCTCTTGGCACGTCCCATAATCTTATCAATATCCAAATCACCGTTTACATATAAGTACTCAAATTCCAAATCCTGGCTCCTGAACACAAAGACATCCGCCGCAATCAATATTACCGGCAAAAGCATTCCAAACGGGATTACTAAAGAAATTAAAAATGATACTATTGTTAATGCCAGCATCACTGCTTTAATTACTATGGATGCACCTGTTGTTTTTCTCTTAACTAATTGTTCTGTGTAAAAATCGTTCATATTGTTCCTCCGCATTTTTGATGTTCTTATTATTGTATCATAAATGCACAAAAAATGTCTACCTTATCTAGGTAGACATTTTTAATATTTATTTCTATTTGAGTTCTTTACATCATTCCCATGCCCGGAGCTCCAGCAGGCATAGCAGGAACATCTTCTTTAATATTCGCCACAACAGACTCTGTTGTAAGAAGTGTAGACGCTACGCTTGTTGCATTCTGTAATGCACTTCTTGTAACTTTGGCAGGATCCAGAATTCCGGCCTGCACCATATCCACATACTCTTCTTTTAATGCGTCAAAACCGATACCCGCGTCGCTTTCCTTCACCTTGTTAATGATAACAGCGCCCTCCAGCCCTGCATTTGCGGCAATGTGGAATAATGGAGCTTCCAACGCTTTTAAAATAATGTTTGCGCCTGTTTTCTCGTCTCCTTCCAATTCCTCCGCCAGTTTTTCAACCTTCTTTGAAGCATGGATATATGCGGAACCGCCGCCTGCAACAATGCCCTCCTCAACCGCTGCTCTTGCTGCTGAAAGCGCGTCCTCCATACGGAGTTTTGCTTCTTTCATCTCTGTCTCTGTAGCCGCTCCGACACGGATCACTGCAACTCCGCCTGCAAGCTTCGCAAGTCTCTCCTGCAGTTTCTCTTTGTCAAAATCGGAAGTAGTCTCTTCAATCTGAGCTTTAATCTGTGCCACACGTGCCCCAATCGCATTCTTATCTCCAAGACCATCTACAATAACAGTGTTCTCTTTCTGCACTTTCACGGATTTCGCACGACCAAGCATATCAAGTGTTGTCTCTTTTAAATCTAATCCAAGCTCATCTGAAATAACCTGACCTCCTGTTAAAATGGCGATATCCTCAAGCATGGCTTTTCTTCTGTCTCCGTATCCAGGAGCCTTAACAGCCGCTACATTGAATGTACCGCGAAGTTTGTTTACAATAAGCGTTGTAAGAGCTTCACCCTCAATATCCTCTGCGACAATTAGTAATCTTGCGCCTGACTGTACGATCTGTTCTAAAAGAGGAAGCAGGTCCTGAATATTGGAAATTTTCTTATCCGTAATCAAGATAAACGGATCCTCTAAGTTTGCTTCCATCTTCTCCATATCTGTAGCCATGTAAGCTGAGATATATCCACGGTCAAACTGCATTCCTTCAACCAAATCGAGTTCTGTCTTCATTGTCTTTGACTCTTCAATTGTGATAACACCGTCGTTGGAAACCTTCTCCATAGCGTCTGCCACCATTTCTCCGACTTCCGGGTCTCCCGCTGAAATAGAAGCAACATTAGCGATTCTTTCCTTGCTCTCTACTTTGCTGCTCATGGATGCGATCGCGTCAACTGCAAGTTCTGTCGCTTTCTTCATACCCTTTCTAAGTACCATAGGGTTTGCTCCTGCCGCAAGGTTTTTGATTCCTTCGTGAACCATTGCCTGTGCGAGAACCGTAGCCGTTGTCGTACCGTCGCCCGCAACGTCATTGGTCTTAGCTGCAACCTCTTTGATAAGCTGTGCGCCCATATTTTCAAATGCATCCTCAAGCTCAATCTCTTTTGCAATTGTAACACCGTCGTTTGTAATAAGCGGCGCTCCAAATGATTTATCCAGTACAACGTTTCTTCCCTTTGGTCCTAATGTTACTCTTACTGTATTTGCCAGCTGATTTACACCTGACTCTAAGGCTTTTCTCGCCTCAGCCCCATATTTGATTTCTTTTGCCATTGTTTCCATCCTCCTGCTTAAATATTATTTAATTACTGCTAAAATGTCATTCTGTCTTACAACAATGTATTCTTCACCGTCTAATTCTACTTCTGTTCCTGAATATTTTGAATAGATAACCTGATCGCCTGCCGCAACCTGCATTACCACTTCTTTTCCGTCTACATTACCGCCCGGTCCCACTGCAACAACCTCCGCCTGCTGCGGTTTCTCTTTTGTCTGACCCGGTAAAACAATTCCTGACTTTGTAGTTTCTTCTGCCACTAACTGCTTTAATACAACTCTGTCTCCTAAAGGTACTAATTTCATGTTGATTCCTCCTTGAATACTTTATATTACTAGCACTCATTCAAAACGAGTGCTAAATCGCTCTAGTAATAAAATATCACTATGTTTCTTTTTTGTCAACACAGTTTATATTTATTTTATAAAAACCCTTTTCAACCTGAAAATGTAATATATTTCCTTTGTGATTACGGAATCTTTCCAAAATCCTTCCTTCGCACTCCAGTCCATGTTCTCCCTGATATATGATACACTGATAAATACCATCCAACGAAATTTCTTCAATATCCGAATCCTTCAACACTAAATATATGCGCTCTTCCTGCGTATCATACTTCAACACCTCGCAGTTATATACCTCGTCCTTAAAGCATCCTCCTGCCAAAAGCATTTTCTTCATTCTTATCTTTGCCTTTGAATTCTGCATCCTGCCGCCTCCCGCTTTCATACAAAAGGGTATCAGAATACTGATACCCTTATACATGTTCTCTAACTATCTGTTCTTTTTTATTCTTTCCAATTCATCAAACACAAAATCATTGACTACTTTAATATAGGTTCCTTTCATGCCCGACGATCTGGATTCAATCACTCCCGCGCTTTCAAACTTGCGGAGTGCATTCACAATGACTGACCTTGTAATTCCTACCCTGTCTGCAATTTTGCTTGCGACAAGAATGCCCTCGGTTCCCTCCAGCTCCTCAAAAATATGAATAACCGCCTCCATTTCAGAGAACGACAACGTACCCATTGCGGACTTCACAATCTGTTCTTTTCTTGATTCCTCCGCATTTTCCTCGTTCACCGAACGAAGCATCTCAAGTCCCACAACCGTTGTTCCATACTCGCTCAATATGATGTCGTCAATCTCATATCCTTCTTCTGTCTTATACATAAACAAAGTTCCCAATCTCTCGCCGGCAATATTAATCGGCGTTATCATCGACTGATACCCTTTTACGGTCTCTGCCTGGAATCCAAGAGTCTGAAGATTCACATTTTCCTTTGTGGAAAGAATATTCAGAAGCCTTTCATTAAGCATACCGTCAATATATGAACCCACTTTATCATGTACCAGCTCTTCCAGGGTCTCTACATTATCGCACTTCCCTACGCCAAGAACTTTCCCTTTTCTGCTTATCACAAGCACCGTAGATTCCAAAATCTCCGTCAAAATCTCACAGATATCATTAAACACTACCTTGCTGGAATTATTATTGTGGAGCAGTTTATTAATCTTTCTAGTTTTATCCAATAATTGCACACTCATTACTCTTCCTCCGTTTTAATCATCAACATTACTACAGGTTACATTTGTCCGCATTATACAGCTAGACTATAAATAATCTACTTCTTATTTATATTATCATACAATTCGGGCATTTTCAATGAATATTCAATTTTTTATCATACACTTGTACTATATCCACACTCTTCATTTCCACACAGCAGTTTATTCCCTTTTTCCACCATGAAGCTTCCGCATTTTGGACACTTTTCTTTAGACGGCTTCTGCCATGACATAAAATCACAATCCGGATTGTCCTCACAGCCATAATATTTCCGTCCTTTTTTCGTCTTGCGGACAACAATATCTTTTCCGCATTTCGGACATGCAACTCCTGTTTTCTCCAAATACGGTTTCGTGTTACGGCATTCCGGGAATCCCGGACATGCAAGAAACCGTCCGTGAGGACCGTATTTGATAACCATATTTCTGCCGCACTCTTCACATATGACATCCGTCACTTCATCTTCAATCTTGACACTTTCCAACTCTTTCTCTGCCTGCTCTACTGCCTCCTCCAAATCCGGATAAAAATTACGGATGACAGATTTCCATTCTACCGCGCCCTCCTCGACACGATCAAGAAGCCCCTCCATGTTTACCGTAAAGTTCACATCCACAATGCTAGGGAAAGATGTTTTCATCATATTATTCACAACCTCGCCAATCTCTGTCAGATACAGATTCTTCTGCTCCTTTGCAACATAGCGGCGCGCAATAATCGTCGATATGGTCGGCGCATAGGTACTCGGACGTCCTATTCCAAGCTCTTCTAGTGTTTTTACAAGAGATGCCTCCGTATAGTGTGCCGGCGGCTGTGTAAAATGCTGCTTCGTCTCAATATTCTCTTTTGTCAGTTTTGAATCCTTGTCAATACTTTTTACAAGAACATTGTTCTCCGTCTTTTCTTCATCCGATTCAATATATACAGAACGGAAACCTTCAAACACAATCTTAGAAGCCGAAACTGCGAAACGGTATTTTCCCGCCGCTATCTTTACAGAGGTAGTCTCATACTTCGCAGGCTTCATCCTGCTTGCAACAAACCGTTTCCAAATCAGCTGATAGAGACGGAACTGGTCTCTTGTAAGAGAATCCTTAAGTACTGCCGGCGTTCTCGACACGTCCGTCGGACGGATTGCTTCATGGGCATCCTGAATCTTCTTGCCGCTTTCCTGCTTCTTCTCTCTGTCTGCAACATATTCCTCTCCATATATGCCAGATACGAACTTCCTTACATTCTCCTCTGCCTCCGCCGATATTCTTGTAGAATCCGTACGCAGATAGGTGATTACACCGACTGTACCATTACCTTTAATATCAATTCCCTCATATAACTGCTGGGCAATTCTCATTGTTTTCTGCGTTGCAAAATTCAGCGCTTTAGACGCTTCCTGCTGCAGCGTACTTGTTGTAAACGGAAGCGGCGCCTTTCTTAAACGTTCACTTTTTCTAATATCTTCTACCGTATACTCCGTATCCTCAATATCCTTTAAAATCTGCTCAAGCTCTTCCTTTGAACCGATTGTCATTTTTTTCTTATCTGTGCCGCAGAACCTTGCTGTCAGAGGTTTCTTCTCCCCCGAGATCCTAAGTACCGCATCCAGCGTCCAGTATTCCTCGGGGATGAAGGCATCTATTTCCGCCTCTCTGTCTGCAATAATACGCAGCGCCACGGACTGTACACGTCCCGCACTTAATCCCCTCTTTACCTTTGCCCACAAAAGCGGACTGATACGGTAACCCACAATACGGTCCAAAGCCCTTCTTGCCTGCTGGGAATCCACAAGATTCATGTCTATTTCCCTGGCATCTTTAATCGCTGACTTTACTGCATTTTTCGTAATTTCATTAAAGCTTACGCGGTACATCTTCTTCTCATCAAGTTTCAGCGCCTTCGACAAATGCCATGCAATCGCCTCTCCTTCCCGGTCAGGGTCGGTTGCGAGATATACTTTATCTGCCTTTTTCACTTCTTTTCTTAAATTAGCCAAGATATCGCCTTTTCCACGTATCGTTATATATTTCGGCTCAAAATCGTTCTCAACGTCCATCCCAAATTGACTCTTCGGAAAATCCCGTACATGCCCCTGGGACGCCGCAACAACATAATTACTCCCCAAAAACTTTTTCACCGTCTTCACCTTCGCCGGCGACTCCACGATTACAAGATAACGCGCCATAATAATACTCCTCCAAAATCAGCGTTTTTTTATGTAATAATTTTTTGATATTTCCTGAATGTACCCTTTTACTTCTAAGGTTACAAGCTGATTTATTAATTTTGAAATTTCTATATGGGTCTCTTCCGCAAGCTGACCGATGCTTTTGGGATAGAAACCAAGTCGACTATACACCAATTCTTCACTTGTTTCAAGCATTATTTTATTTTTTAACTTCTTTTTGATACTTTCTCTGCTGCAGATATGAAGTTCTTCCAGCAAATCCTCCGGTGATAAAAGTATGCCGGCTCCCTGTTTGATAAGCCGGTTGCACCCTCGGCTTAAGCTGCTGTCTACCGGCCCGGGAAGCGCATATACCTCCTTTCCAAGCTCCAGCGCCTGATCCGCCGTAATCAAAGATCCGCTTCTGTCTTTCGCCTCTATTACAAGTACGATATCCGAAAGCGCACTTATAATTCTGTTTCTTGCAGGGAAATGCTGCGGAAGCGGGGGCGTTCCGGGAGGCAGTTCGGAGAGCACGCCGCCTCGTTTCTGCAGGTCTTCATACAGTCCTCTATTTTCCTTGGGATAGCAAACATCCGCGCCCGAACCTAAAACCCCGTATGAACGCCCTCCCGCGTTCAAGGCTCCTCTTTGCCCGGCGCCGTCCACTCCTCTTGCAAGACCACTGATTATGTCTATATTCTGTTCTGCCAGCGCCTCCCCGAATTTTGCCGCCATGTGTTCCCCGTACGGACTGCACTGTCTTGCTCCCACAATTGCTGCTTTCAACGTGTCCTTGGGAACCGTTTTTCCTTTCAAATAAACAGCATACGGAGCAGACAAAAGAGTCCGAAGCGCCGATGGATAGTCGGTATGAAAATACGGAAAGAATTTGATATTTTTTTCTTCCAGCTTCCTGTACTCTCCTTCCAAATTCCATTTTTTCATACTATTCAAGATTTCGTTTCTCTCCTCTTCCTTTCCCACATACCGGGCAAGCGTTGTTTCTTCTATATAATATATATGCCGGGCCGAAGGCATGGCTTCTCTTAACTTCCTCTTCGTCCTGCTTCTGACCTTCCGTATATTAGCAAACCAATACTCGTATTTCAATTCTTCCCTGTCCATTATTTCCCCTTTCTTTTCTCCATCGTACGGTACCCAACCGCCTCTTTTAAATGTGAAATCCTGATATGCTCTTCTCCACTCAAATCTGCAATTGTTCTTGCTACTTTTACTACTTTATGGTATGTCCTCGCGGTTAATGACAGTCTGTCAAAAATCTGCTTCATAAATCCATGCTCCTCCATTCCAAGAACACAGTATTTTTCCAGTTCGTCCAAACCAATCTCTGCATTTGTAAGACTCTTTCCGTATCTGTCATACTGTCTTTTCCTTGCCGCACATACTCTTTTTCTTATCTCTTCCGATGTTTCTTCTTCACCTGTACTATGCAGTTCATCATATTCCACTCCACCCGCCTCCACACAGATATCAATCCTGTCAAGAAAGGGCTGGCTGATATGGCTCTGATACTGGCGAACCTGCTGTGGAGTGCAGGTACATTTATTCATATCCGGATAATACCCGCAAAAACATGGATTTGCTGCTGCCACCAACATAAAATTGGAAGGAAATCTGTACACTCCCGATTTTCTCGTAAGCTGTATAATCCGTTCCTCCATGGGCTGCCTTAATACGTCTAATACCGACCTTTGAAATTCTGAGATCTCGTCCAGAAACAGGACTCCGTAATTTGCCATACTGATTTCTCCGGGATTTGGTATATTTCCTCCTCCAATCAGCGCGGCTTTTGTAGAAGTGTGATGAGGCGTACGAAAAGGGCGGGTACGAATCAACGGATTCCCCTCGTCCGTCATCCCTAGAATACTGTATATTTTGGTTACCTCAATGCATTCCTCCTCCGACATCGGCGGAAATATAGTGGGAATCCGTCTTGCAAGCATTGTCTTCCCAGCACCCGGCGGTCCTATAAGCAAAAGATTGTGCCCTCCTGCAACCGCGACTTCCGCCGCCCGTTTTAACAGAGCCTGTCCTCTGATATCAGAAAAATCTTCCTGCCGTTTCATGCACGGAGCATACCGTTCTGTCCGCTCCTCATCCCTTAACCTGGTTTCGCCGTTCAAATATCCACCCAGTTCTCTTAATGATTCCACTCCATAGACGGTAATTCCTTCTATGATTCTTCCTTCACGAAGGTTTCCCTTGGGAACAATGCAGACTCTGCATCCGGCGCGTTTTGCTTCTATGATGACCGGAAGAACACCCGGTACCTTATGAACGCTTCCGTCCAGCCCAAGTTCGCCGATAAACAATGTCCCCCTTACCCGTTCGCCGTCCACATATCCTAATGACGACAATATTGCTACCGCAATCGGAAGGTCAAAAACCGCGCCTCTTTTTCTCACATCCGCGGGCGAAAGATTCACTATTATTTTTTTAGCGGGCAGCGAAAAACCCGTATTGCGTATTGCCGTCCTGACCCGCTCTCCCGCCTCCTTTACTTCCGATGACAAATAGCCTACCATATTGAATACCGGCAGTCCATTACTGATATCTGCCTCTACATGAATAAAATTTACCTCCATTCCATGTACAGCGGCAGATAATACTGTACTATACATTCACAGCACTCCTTTCGTATAAATTAACAGTTTGAAAACTTGGCAGAATTGCCAGATTTATTTGGAAGAAAGAAATCTTCCGATTTTTTTAATATAACACATATTTTACAATTGTACAACCAAATTTTACCGACACTGCCCTTTCGGCAGCGCCGGTATCTTTCGACTATTCTTCATAAATTATAAAAAAGACGTATCCAAATTCTGCCCAGCAAGCTGAAGCTGTGTCCCGTCATAAGAATATACGCAAGTATTGGTGCAGCTTCCCGTGCTTGTCCTTGTACCCCAGTAATATTTGTTCTGTTTATACTGATAATTATATTCGGACACAACCGTTGCCTCTATAAGGGACGGATCGCTCTCCGATATCTTTACCGTAACTTTATTGCCTGTAAGATTCAGTGATATAAAGACTTTACTTCCTATATCCGCATTTTTATATGCGGCGGAAATATCATTCTGCGCCTGTATTCCGATCCTTGTTAATGCTTCATCACTATATTTCATGGTAAGCCTTACCGGCTCTTCTCCATTAAACCGGATAAGCTCTTCACTCTTTTCCATGTTTTCTTTCGACAAGGTAATATAATGCAGACCGTCAAAGATCTTTGGCAGACTATATGTATCCACTATACCTTCCCGGGATTTCATGTATGACTCATCAAGAATAACGCCGTCATAAGAAACCAAAGCTCCGCTCGGAACTTCTATCTGTACATCCTTCCTGACGTATTCCTTGTCGCCGTCCACTTTCCACATGCCGTCCTTCTTTATCAAAGGAACCTCCTTCGTAAACGGCTCTTCATTCCGTGTATAATCAACGGCTATCACTTTCCTGTTCTCATTTTTAACAGTAGTATCCTTTGCATCTTTCACTTTCACACGTATAATAATTCCGTTGTCAAACTGAAGCCCCTGCGCTGTTACAAACATCTTCTTATTCAGCAGTTGTTCCTCGCTGTCGCTGAAATACATGCAGTCATAAATCTCGTTCCACTCTCCCTGCACCATACCTCTCACATAATCAGAAGCTATCCTCTCAGGATAGTTTTTCCACGCCTTAATTCCTGCCAAAACAGCAAATACAAGAAAGAGCGCCGCCGTCTCCGCAATAATCATCGTCCAAATATGGGCGTACGGTCTGGCTAAAGTCTCCTCCTTTTCCAAATCCTCAAAAATATTCTCGTTCTCTTCCTGAATTTCTTCTAATTCTTCTTCACTATGTTCCATAATGTCCCCCCTACCTGGCTGACTGCAGCAATTCCATATTACTTTTCTCTGCCGGATTCAGCAATGCGTCCGCCTGTGCGTTAAAATCAGTCGCATCTATTGTTCCTTTATACCAACTCTTACTCTCAAAATAGGCTTTCAAGTCTTCTTCCTGAAACAGCACTCCATGCCTCGCCAAAATCTCATTACACGCAATTCTCAGCTGCTCAGCCGTCAACCCCTGTATATCCTCCCGGGTAAGTTTTCGGGTACTGCTTGCGGCAAGCACATAACCGGCTCCCGGCGCTTCCATTACCGTTCCTATGGAAATACTTTCTCCTGCATTTATATCAGCCCCGTCGAACGCAACATGATTCCCTCTGTTGACAAATGCTTTGGAACGATTGATTCTCTTAGCCTCCTCCCAGTTAATCACCGGCTTTTCTGCCTTGCCGACCCGACTATCCGCCCTGAACATTGAAGCCTCAATAAGCGCCACAGTAACGATTGCCATCATCAAAATATATTGTACCATCTGAAGTACATTCCTTCTCTTTTCTGTATCCATATTGTTTTACCTCTGCACGTATTACTTTTACTCTATTATATTATACCACTATTTTTTTATAACTCCACTTTTTTTATAAAAAGAATCCCACAGAAATTCAATGCACGAAGCTTTCATTTCTGTGGGAAAGAATGTAATTCATTATTATCGTTTGCGAAGTTTAACAATCACCAGTATCACTACTAACAGACTGATACCTCCAATGGCAATCCATAAAACAATAGAAGAGGTGTCTCCGGTCACCGGAAGTGATGAGAGATACTCTTTAGCTTTAGCCAAAATTCCGTCCTCTGAATCCTTTTTGTCACCGTTTGTTTCATCCAATCCGGCTTCTGAAGCAATTTTTGATCCATCTCCTGCGCCAGCATTTCCTGTACCATTCTCTGTACCGTTACCCGATCCATTGCCGCCGTTAGAGTCATCGCCCTGACTATCGCTGCCCGGTTTGTTATTATCCGGATTATCGCCTACCGCCCATGCAATGACAATCGGCGACGTCCCATTCATAGTAAACTGTAGGCCGTCCTCTGTCTCGGCAACATCCAAAACCTCAATATCGCCCGGTGTAAAATCCCCGTGGAAATCCGCAAACATATGCGCCGCAAGGAACACATGGGTATCTTTATCAACGTCTTTCAAATCTTCGGAATTCCTCTCCAAAGTTGCATCCGAAAGAGAAATCGTCACACCCTCCGCCGGGAAGTTCTCCGGCGTAGCATCCACCCAGTCAGTCTTTCCATCAGCAGAGAATTGAATCTTAATGTCGAAATATTCCGTATTCAAATAATTGAACGGCGCTATTGCAGACTTCGGCGAGTCCATAATTGCATGAAACAGCGCAACAGTGATTGCCTCCTCATCATTAAGTCCCGCGTCAAGCAGTGTTTTCGGAATCTCATAAGTTTCCTCATCCTCCACGTCTATCCTCTTGATAAAGAACTGCTTCTCCGCCTGGGCAGTCGTTATCTTAGTATAAGTAGCCGGATCGGATTCCGCAGGAAACATCTCCGGCGCCGTTGCAATCGCTCTGACGGTTGTTGTCTCGGTAATTGTGATTGGCGTCCCGTCCCACTGTATAGTATTTTGGTTTCCAACAGTCGGAGTCTTTCCGTCTAATGTATAATAAATCACTGCTTCCGCAGTACTGCAGGACATTGTAACTTCGATAGTTTTTCCTGCCAAGAATGACTTGGAACCCGGCTCAATCACTGGCTTATTTACAGTCAGCTGCGGCGCCGGCACCGGATCACTGGCAGCAATTTCTCCCGGAAGATGCGTTTTCGTCTCCTTAAATCTCACATATCCGGTGTAATTCGTACCGCTGGTACAGTCTGATTTGGTGTTCTCGTCCGAGAAAGTCTTTCCGTCAAAACTATACTCGATGCCAGGAATTTCCGGCACCTTCCCGCCTATATTAATCGTCGCAGTAAATGTCGGGCTTCCCTCATTCTGTTCAAACTCCAGCGTCGGTTTATTCGGCGGCGCCTGCGGCAGCCTCTTAAAGGTTATTTCCATCTCATTTTCTGTACCCGGTTTAATATTTGCCCTATTGTCAGGGTCGGAGAATGTTGACTCATTCTTTGGCCAAACTGCCTTTGTACGAACATGGAATGTATGAACACTTTCCGGCTCAATAGCTTTAAATGACGCTTCATCCTGCCATTCGCCGTCGTCTATCTTGTATTCATACTCAATCTTGTTGCCGAACTGCTCCTCTGTTATCGGGTTGCTGACCTTCACCGTGTATTCAAAAGTCTCATAATTTTTATCCGCTGTGTATTTATTCTCTTCCAACGGAACAAATTCAGGCTTTCCGTCAAGCGAAGCAGTACTGATCTTTACTTCATTATCCTTTGGCAGCTTAAATACAACCTTGCCGTCCTCATTTCCTTCAAAAGCGTAATTTCCGCTTTGAGCCCCCGTAAGCTTTGCACTCAACTCTTTTTCGTCAAACGTAAGCGTATTATAGCTGCCCACGTCCGCGCTGTCTATCTTTGCAGTTAAGATAGGCTCAGATGCCGGATCCACCGATACATCATCCCCCTGGAATATGCTGTTGGCTTCAATGTCGACCTTCTCTATTTCTACGTCGTCCGTTCCATTGTAATCTCTGCTTTTAGCAGTCACCGCTGCAAGCTCTGCTTTCTTTTTCCTTATCTCAAAGGTGTGTTCTATATTACCCTGATAATTTCCCGCACCCTCGATATTGATTGTAACCTTTCCTGCATTTGTAAAGTCTGCCTGCGCCTCATCCTGAGTTGCTTCAAATTTGTCGCCGGAATAAGTTATTGTATAGTCGGTATTAAGGTCAAGTTCTTCCTTCGGTGTTTTTCCTTCATGGGTTACTTTAATCTCAACTTTTTTGCGTTTTGTATCATAGACAATTTTATCCTCTATATCATCCAAAATATCCTCGCCGTCTACTGTAACGGAGGTTTTCACCGTATCCTTAAGAACCGCCTTATTAATAACGAAAGTTCCTTTGGTTGTTTCCGTAAAATTACCTACGCCGGTAAATTCTATCTCATAGCTATCCGCTTCCGTAAACGAGCTGACTGCCTGACCGTTATGCGTCATGGTATATGCAGTACCCTGTTCAAAAGGAACGCTTTTTCCTTCATATTTAGCAGATATTTCAGGGGTAAGAGCATTTCCCGTATATGTCTGCGGTGAAATGGTGATATTTACTTCACTCAGCTTTCGCGGATGTATTATAACACCGTTCAATTGAATCTCACGTCCGCTTTTCCTAAAAGTAATCATATAAGTGCCGGCGTCTTTGAACTCCGTTTCCTTGCCTTGACTATTCCTGATAGTCGGAACCCATCCCTTAATACTCTCTACAGGCTGTCCGTTCCGCTCTGATTTAGGCGTCAGAACCGTCTCGGCTAAAGAAAATCCTGTATAAGTTCCTTCTGGCAGAGACAGATTTCCGGTTGCACTGTCCTGCTTCATGAAATCTGTGTCTTTCAAAGCCAGTTTCGGAAGGCATCCGAGTTCTTTCAGCTTATCAATATCATCAGCCCTCAGCACACCGCTGCCTTCTGTATAAACGAGATTAATGTTACTTCCCTTGAAAACTAATTCATTGTTATTATCCTGATTACAGCTTGCATCCCACAAATTTGAATTTTCAGGAAGCGTCAGGCAAGAACCCGTATTAAAAAGAATCCTATTTACTGCTGTCCAATCTATTCCGCCCGCATTCTTATCTTCCAAAATCACGTCCCCATAAACCGTAAAATTTTTTACGTCGTCTTTGCCTGAAGAAACAAGGGCATTCAAAGCGTCGCTCTTACCGGTGACGCTGCCTTTTATAATACTGAAATGTCCCTCCCCCGGCGTTGAGGAAATCGTACCGCACTGAATCGCTTTGTTTTTGCTGCCCCCGGTGCCGCTTCCGCTCAAATTATCTTCGGCAGAGATAACTCCGCCGTTCACAATAACGTGTCCGGTGCCGTTCAGCGTTCCGATTCCCGGGTAGTCCCCGCGCCCCAGCGCGTTGATCGTTCCACTGTTAATCGTAATCTCCCCTATGGAAGCGTCTCCTTCGGCGGGACCTCCTCCGATTCCGGCTGCACTTCCGTCTTCTGCACTATTGACCGTAAGGCTTGCCTTCGGATCGCTCGGGTCGGTAGAAATGTCTAATTTAGCGCCCTCGGGCACGATAATTCCAGGAGTGTCCTTTCCGCTGTACAACTGATTATTGCCCTTCAGCACTAAGTGTACGACCGCATCCTTGCCGATTCGAAATACTTCTTTATCCAACGACGTAGTATTCGTACTCTTGTTGATCAAAACGTCTTCAAAATAAATCGTATGTTCTCCGCTCTCTACATAAATCTTTGTCGCCGCGTCTTTCCCTTGGTACCGGTGTCCGTTACAGCCGTCATCATCATCGCACGCTTCCCCGTTCTCGTTTGTTCCTCCTGCGGTTATGCTGTCATTCCCGGAACGAAAAAACGAAAAACCGTCCCATGCCAATGCCTTTCCTTGTATACATAATGATACAGCAAATGCTGCCGCTAACATTTGAAATAATCTTCTTTTCATCATAATGCAATCTCTTCCTTTTTAAGTACTATTATTCGTATTCCTAATTAATATATCGTACAAAACAGTATATCATATAAGTCATTTAAAATAAATGTTTTGCAAAATGAAATTTAATTATTATGTAATAGGATTCCAAAGGAATTTCCTATTCCATAAAAAAGGCCAAACGGCATTCTCATTGAGAATGTCCGCCTGACCTTGACATTGCCCGGCATCTGTAAATAGCCGGCATTATTTTGACATATCTGAATCCGATACATGTGAAAAGGATATAGAAACATCATTTTTTTTCATAAACAGCAGACCAAACGAACCCGGACCACAATTACTTGCAATGCTTGAAGACGCTTTCTGCACATAAATCCTCTCAAAAGGACAATACCGCTGTACAAGGTTTTGGATATACCGAATCTTTTTCTCCTCCATCCCGGCATAAGTAATAAACAGAATGCTCCTGTCAATGTTTCTGGCATCCCGGAATATCCTCTGAATATAACTTCTTGCAGCATGTGAAAAACTACCCACTTCCATACCGCCAACTACCATCTTACTCTTACGCAGTACAATAACCGGATGCAGCAGCAACGCATCGCAAAGAACCTGGATTCTTTTAGATATATGTCCCGCCTGGCACATCATATGGGTACTGTCAATAATAAAAGCAGAGGAAATACTGCGTCTTAGTTTCTTCACTGCTTTTACAATTTCTGCCTTTGCAATGTTATTTTCCGCCATAGTGGCAGCGCACAGCACCACAAGTCCCATACTGCTGGACAAGTGTCCGGAATCAATTACCGTGACATTTTCAAAGGATTTCGCCGCTTCCACAGCATTGTCGTATCCCTTACTGACATGCTTTGCCATAGTAATGTGCAGCACATTCTGCGCCTCAGTCAGCTTCTGCGCAAAGAACCTTTCATAATCCTCCACATCCGGAGGCTGAGAAAATCCTTCTTTCCCTTCTGCCATATGTGTCAGAAGTTCATCCGCTTTAAGTTCCAGTTCATCTAAGAATCGTCCCTGTTCCGTAGAGACATAATAAGGACATACAGAAATACCGAACTCTTCTCTCAAAGATTTCGGAAGGTCGCACACACTGTCTGTGGTAATAATAAGCGGATGCAGCTGCGCCTGTTCAAATATCAAAACATCTTTCCCAATCTCCGACTGATCGACCTCTTCGCTCAATTTCACCAATTCCTTCGGAAGGATGCTCAATACCGCCGCCTCAAGCAGCGCGCCGCTGACCGGCTTTGCCAAATAACCGCCGAATCCTTCTCTCCGATAAAGCTCCTGATTATCGCTTCCTGCATTGGCAGTCAACGCAATCACCGGTACATCCCTGCACAAACCGCTAGGCTGTACACGCAGTTCGTGAAGACATTGTATTCCGTCCATCTCCGGCATCAGGTGATCCATCAGGATACAATCATAATGCCGGTTCCGCGTAAATTCCAAACACTCGGCGCCGCTTAAAACCGTATCGATCTGAATCTTTGTTGCCGCAAGCAGCTTGCGTACCACCATCAGATTCATCTCGTTATCATCTACTACAAGTATGTGTGCATCCGGAGCTTCAAAACTCTGTCTGTACCGTTCCCCTTCACGAACTTTCGTACGGGAACTTAATGTAAACGTACCCAGTTCTTTATCGTCGATAATGTCCTGCTCCAACATGATAATAAACGTAGAGCCTTTTGTATAAACGCTGTTGACGCTGATTTCGCCGCCCATCAGACTCACCAGCTGGTGAACAATGCTTAGTCCCAGACCGGTCCCCTCAATATGGCGGTTTTTTTCTTCATCCACCCGCTTAAACGCGCTGAAAATATAGGGTATATTTTCCTTCTTAACTCCCTGTCCGGTATCCTCCACCGAATACCAAACCCGTACCCTGTTAAGCCCCAGCCGTTCGCAGCGGACGGAAAGAGTGACGGAACCGTGGCTCGTGTATTTTACGGCATTGTTTAACAGATTAATCAAAACCTGTTTTATACGAACCTCGTCTCCGCAAAGCATACTTGGAATAGAGGAATCCACATGCAGCTTAAATTCCAACCCTTTTTCTCTTGCTTTTATCCAAATCATATTGACTATTTCTGAAAAAAGCTCCCCGGTCTCATACGAAACATTAACAATTTCCATTTTCCCGGATTTAATCTTGGACAAGTCTAAAATATCATTAATGAGGGCAAGCAGCATCTTGCTGGCGCCCTGAATATTCCTTGCGTTCTCGGCAACATCTTCAGGAATCTCACCCCGCAGGATAATCTCATTTAATCCGATAATCGTGTTAATCGGCGTACGGATCTCATGGCTCATGCTTGAGAAGAAATGATTCTCAGCCTGATTCAGTTCTTCAATTTCTTTCTTCTGCCTTTTGGAAATCTCATTCTCTTCCTCATAGAGCCTATCCAGCAATAAAAGCAGCACGCTGATAAGCCCTCCAACCAAAATGACGGATACGGCAGACTCAAAAAATGCATGCCTCTGCGCATTCGGCATAATATATTCCGGGAAATAAAAGTTTATATAATAACAGAGCAGCGTCTCCGCCACACATAGCAGGAAAAGTACAACCTTCCGTCTCCCCGTCAAGGTAATAGTGATATAGGCAAAATAAATCACAAGCCATTCGGGCACCCCACTGTAAAAACCGCCCGCAGAAAAAAAGCTTATCGGGATCAGTACGAGAATCAACACCGCAATAATAGTGGCTCCCGTGTTCACGCGCCCCTTTTGAATACTGACCTTAACCACCACCGCCATAAAAATAAGACTTGCCGCCAAGATAAGAATATTGGCGATGCTTCTGCCCATTGGCAGCACGCATACCGCCGCAAGCATACAAATGCCTGTCGCCACGCGAAACATACGTTCCCGCAATTTAATTTTATGATCAAAGATGGTTTCAAACCATTTTTTTACCACGCAGTGTCTCCTCCTCTCAAAACGTGGACTCTCTCAGAAAGAGCAGTGGGAATAACCCCCGCTGATTTGCTCCTTATAATTTTTCAATGCTTTCGCAGACTTCATCATATAAAGCCAACAGCATAGAATGATTTGTCCGGATATATTCCACATCCTCTTTCTTCCCTGCATATTCCAAAGCTTTCGCATGCTCTGACAGCTTTTCTGCGCCAATTGTCAACGACGTACTTTTT
>CANAZK010000008.1 GCA_947366105.1 uncultured Lachnospiraceae bacterium
ATCTAGTACAGTTTGTTTTGGGCTTTTTCGAGGTGTTTCTGAGTTACAGGCTGTGCGATCAACTCATTGTCGGAAGGAAATTATTCAGCGTCTATAAAATATATACCTATATTTGCATTAGCTTCGTTGCAGCCTTGCTGGCAATTAACAGGAGTATCATATTCTTTTCAAATTCACTCTTTTTGTTGAATATTATTTTTATATGGCTTTCGATTGTAGTGTTACACAGGGAAAAATTATTTGAGGTATTACTAATTATCTTAAATTATTTTGTGATTATTTCATTGTTTGATTATCTGTTTTTTCTTTTGATACTATTTTTTTACAGAGATGATTTGAGAGAATTTATTTACCAAGGCGTAAACGGGCAGAGCATTATTGTCTTTTCCATGACTAGAATGCTGACTTTTTTGCTTTTATGCAAATTTATATTGAAAGATAAGGTAAGGCAGCTCGAACATGGTAAATATATTTTGCTGCTCACAGGCATTTTAGGCTGTATCTGCCTTCGGAGATTTCAGATGGCAATAGTGGCTTTTCAGGCAGACAGAAGATTTTGGGACAGTATTTTTTTGACGGCGTTTCTGATTGCATTGGGCGCGGTATTTGCAATATACAATAGAAATGTTCTGGAAAGGAATCAAAAACAGCTTATTACTATGAAAAATGATATGCTGGAATCAAATTATAATAACTTGATACAGCTGCATAATAAAAACAGAATTTTATATCATGATTATAAAAATCATCTGTATATTTTAAGGCGGTATATGGAAGAACAGCAATATGGAAAAGCTATAGATTATTTGGATGGAATTTTGGGCGACGTTCAGAAAAGAAATGATGTAATATGGCAGAATGAAGATATTGTCCAATTGGTTTTAAATCTTAAGAGTTTCGAGGCGGAACAAAAGGGTATTGATTTTAAAATAGATATAGATGTCATTAGCTGGATGGCTTATGAGGAGAAGGATTTAGGCACCATATTTTTTAACCTGCTTGATAATGCAATTGAAGCATGCGAGCGCATGGAAAATATGGATAAGTGGATTAAAGTCAGCGTAAAGCTGCTGAATGAGATAACCGTTATTAAGATAGAAAACAGTGTTACCGGAATGGAGGGGATAGAACAAGGACGCTATATTTCCCAAAAAGAAAATAAAATCATTCATGGTATCGGAATGAAATCTGTGCGGCAAGCAGTTGAGAAATATAACGGTATAGTGAAGTGGGGACATGAACAGGATAGGTTTATTGTGAATGTTACTTTGTTTGAGGAATAAAAATATCAGACATTTAACGGACATGATTGTGCATTTGATGTAAAATATAAGACAAATAGAAAAAAATGTGGTAATATTCTTGTAATAAATCATCAGTGATAAAATATTAGAAAGGAGACATTAATTATGAAGAAAAAATTAAGTAAGATTGCTGCAGTTGCATTAGCCGTTGTAATGTTATTTGGAATGAATTTGACACCGTTAAAGGCAGCTGAAGCAAGAGCACCTCTCTGTCCAAGATGTTCTGGTTCCATGATACCTGTAAAAACATATAGTTCTTGGACAGTTCCAAGGGAAGAACGTTGTACACACGGTTTTCCGTTTGGTAATGATAAAATTAAAACTAGAACAGTGTATACAACAATTACTTGCAGTAGTTGTAAACTGGCATATCCAACTACAACATCTACTGAAACAATGAGGGAATGTTACGGGCACTATTAAAATGTTGAATAACAAGCGGCTTCCTGTTAATTCAGGAACCGCTTTATTGCCATACTTGGGGCGAGAGAGAAATGTAAGATTATTATGCCGATAAATGGTAAGAGTAAATATTGTGAAAGAGATGAGGGAGAATGAAATCGGAATGTAAAAATATGACAGCGATTATTTGTATATTTTGTTTGTTGGTGGGTATAACCGGCTGCAAAAGTTCGGACAAAGCAGATAGGGAATCTAAAAAAACGCTGACTGTAATTGCAGAGACAATGTTTCGGCGAACAGTAGAAGAAGCGGCGGATTATATGATGGAAAAGGATCCGGACATGGAGGTTAAGATACAGTTTCTTCCAGATAATCAAGAGAAGAGAGAAACGGAGATTCAGAAACTTCGTACACAAATTATGGCAGGAGATGGACCGGATGTATACTTGCTTGATAACTTGAGGGAGGATACGACAGTTTCCCAAACTCCTCTTTTTGAAAATCCCTATAAAACCATGCAGAGCGGGGCGCTTGCATCCTTAGAACGTTATATGGAAGAAGATACTTATTGGGAGAATGGAACATATAAGAAAGAATTTCTTACGGCGGGACAGTACGAAGGAAAACAGTACATGATTCCGCTGTCATGTTCTTATGAGGTGTTGATGTCAGAGACTGCGGATATAGAAAACTTAAGTGATAAAACATTGGGAGAGTGGCTTGAAGAGGCAAAACAGTCTGATAATGAGCGCCTGAAAGAAGTTATGCGTGGAAGAGATATGACGGCTGGGCGGTGGATTTATAATGCTGCAGATTATGAAAAGCAGGAAGTATTTTTCGATAAGCAGAAATGGAAAACATTTTACATATCATATCACATGTATCGGAAATCGGAATGGGAACAGTATATTGAGCCAAAAAAGGAAGGTGACGTTTTTGGCCGTTCAGATAGGGTTGATTTTATAGATGACAGTATAAAAGCAGTGGCGCTGATTCCGGATTTGGAGGGTAGGCGGCAGGCTTGGGTGCAGGCATTTGGCGCTGTCGGAATGTCGTGTGAGGACAAGGAGAGTGCATATCAGTTTCTGATGCTTTTTTTGAATAATGAAATAGAGACGGAAAGAAGTAAACAAGGAAAAGATACATTTGTAAAAGGCTGCATTGATATGGAAATACCGGTGCAGGAAAGCGCTATTGAAAGCAGATGGAAAGAAATAGGTATTTCAGACGAAAAGGTTCAAATAATATTAGAGTCATTTCGGGAAGTGGAAGGCGCTTATTTTACGACAAGTGTGGAACAATTTTTGACAAATTCGGTGGAAGAGGCTTCTTGGAGATGCGATGATCCCAATATAGATTTAACCCAATGGGAGGCGGAAGCTTCCGAATTTGCCGAGAAGGCATGGAATGATTATAATATGTTGGTATCAGAGTAGAAGACTTGAGGGGGTGCGTACCATGCGTAAGAAAAATAACGGTTTGCTTTTGGCGCTGCCGCAGCTGGCGGGGTTCCTTGTGTTTTATTTTGTACCTTTTTTGATTACCGTGTGGTATTCCGTTTCCTTTGGAATAGGGGAAAGGGAATTTGTAGGCTTGGATAATTATAAGGAACTGTTTCAAAACGAAATGTTTTTACTGGCAGTCAAAAATACAATTAAGTATATGTCAGTAACCGTACCGATTACTTTGGCTGCCGCGATGCTGTTAGCCGCGGCGCTGCAAAATACGGTGAAAGCAGTCCGGTTTTTCCAAATGTCCTTTTTGTACCCTATGATTCTTCCAATTGCGTCTGTTGTTCTCGGCGTGCAGTTTTTATGGGGCGCCGGCGGGGCATGGAATCGTTTGCTAAGAGCTGTAGGCGTAGAAGGGACGGACTGGCTTCAGACACCGGCGGCGTTTTGGGTATTGTGTGCGTTATACTTTTGGAGATTTGCAGGATATTATATTTTGATTTATTTGGCAAGGCTTCAGATGATACCGAAGGAATACTATGAATATGCGGCTTTATTCGGTGCGAATGAGAAAGCACGGTTTCGATATATTACATTGCCCACATTGGTTCCTACGATTTTGTTCACACTCATTCTTTCCGTAATGAATGCGTTCAAATGTTACCGGGAGGCTTTTTTACTGGGTGGCAGCCATCCTGATAACAGTATATATCTGCTGCAGCATTTTATGAACAATAATTTTCAAAACTTGAATTATCAGAAGATTTCTTCCGCGGCAGTCAGTATTGTTGCAGCGCTTCTTTTCGTAACAGGAGTTATTTGCGGACTGTATCTGCTCATGAAGAAAGGGGAAAAATATGGTTAGAATTAAAAGGCAAAAGAGAGTGATATTCTTTCTTATACTGGCGGCGGTGCTTTTCTTTCCTGTGATTTATATGCTGATATGTTCCGTGTGGAAAGGGGTGGATGCAGGACTTTCCTTTATGAGTTATTATGATGTTTTTTTGGAAAGTCCGGGATATTTGGTAAAGTTTTGGCGGAGTCTTGGCATGTGTCTTTTAATTTCCGCAGGACAGACGGTGCTTGCATGTATGGCAGGAACGGCATTTGCAAAATACAGCTTTATCGGGAAAAAAATTTGGCTTGTTGTAATGGCGCTTTTCATGGTTCTTCCGATACAAGTTACACTACTTCCGAATTATATTCTTTTAGAAAAACTGGGCTTTTTAAATAGCTGGAAAGCGTTAATTATTCCGGGAATATTTTCTCCTTTTGGGACCGTATGGCTTACGTTTATTTTTCGGTCGCTGCCGAATGAATGGTTGGACGCGGCAAGGCTTGACAGAGCCAATCAGCTTCAGATTATTCGTTATATCATTGTCCCGGCATCGAAACCTGCAATTGTGACTCTGTTTGTGCTCGTTTTTGTGGAAAGCTGGAACATGGTGGAGCAGCCTGTCATATTTTTGGAGGAACAGCTTGATTATCCGCTTTCGGTATTTTTGGCGGGAGTTGCCCAAAACAGTATTGGCATACAGTCGGTATGCGGACTTTTGTGTCTGCTCCCGGTGACGTTTTTCTTCCTATATTATCATACGGAACTGACGGACGGTTTGAGAGATACTTTATGGAGTTGATGCATATGGCGAAAAAGAGAGTTTGGACGGCAGGCTGTGCCGTATTGATTCTGCTTCTGACATGTACCGTTTTATCTATGCGTGTGGAAAAGATGATGCGGATTGAGGTAGAGACTGTGACGGCAGTGAAGGAGGAACAGGATTCGGAGTTGGCGAAGATTCCCATATCCTGCTATAATGAAGATAAAAGTTCTTTTTTCTATGCCCATGAAAGGAAAGGACTTTTCGGAGCAGAGCTTGTGGCGGTCAAAAAGGAAAGTTATCCTATAGATGAAGAGGAAGAAATGGCCTTGATCGTTTACACGGAGGGATTTGATTCCACAGGAATGAAACCGCTGAAAATCGTCAGTCAGTCTTCATGGCCTTTGGAGGAAGGGGATTTGCTTGTATTGAAAGAGGATCGTGAAGTAGACGTTGTAAAACAGATTCAGATTCTTGCATGTTTCACGGCGATTTTGCTGCCGGGTATTCTTCTGCTTGTAAGATGTGTGAAAAGGTTTAGCGACTTACGTGACGGAAACTGGAAAGCGGGAATAGAAAGTTTTATTATTATAGGAATTTGGCTCGGCAGTATATTTTCTTTGACGGGAAAGCTTGATATTCCCAGGGAATACCTTCCCCCGGAATATATTTTAGATATAGGGTTTTATATCAATGAAATCCAAGAATTTAAGTTATTAGAGTACTATGGCAGAGAACTGCTTATCTGTATAGTTTGCGTCGGATTTATATGGTTTGGAAGTATATTGGCGGTATTTTTTTGCTGTACTTATAGAAAATCCCGTAAAAGTAAATAGAATATTTATAATATAATCACTTCTTATACATGGCAGCTCGCATAGAGGAGTTTATTGCTTCGCAACCGCTCGCGCGCGGAGAATGTGCAATGCACATTCTTTTTTATAAAGCATGTTATATTTCATTGCCGAATGACAGTTCCTTATACAGAACATGCCTCATAAGTCCGCCGTATTTTCGGACGGTTGCGAGGATTTCAAATCCATTTTTTAATATAGTATTGAGACTTGCCGGGTTATCCGGCGAGACTGTGGCGAAAGCCTTTGTATAAACGGTGTTCTCAAGCATTTCTTCTCCGGCGCGGAGTAATCTGCCCTGCAGTCCCTGTCCGCGGAATTCCGGGAATACTCCGGCAGAATCCATGTATACCACGTGTGATTTTTCTTCATCAGTAAGATTTAAGTAATCTCCAAGATGTTCAGGTTCGTTAATATCCGGAAAACGGAAGATAAAATATCCTGCCAGTCTGTCGTTTTCTTCCGCAAGCAATGCGAATCCGTGAACGTCGTCGATATAGCTTCGGATATCCTCGGCAATGTCAATGACATACATGGTCGGGTCCTCCATGTTTGAACGAATCACTTTCATAGAGTCGGCAAGACGTTCGGCGTCATGTATCTCAGCTTTTCTAAAAATCATAATACCAGTTCTCCTTTTGTTTCAGATAAAAAATAGTTTACCAGTTTTCAGCGCAAAGCACAATGAAATACATGCATAAAATTCCTGAAATTCCAAATAATAAAATTAAAAAAGGCGGGAGAAATTTATGAGTGATAAGACAGAACAGCAGAATGAGGAAATCAAGGAAACGGGAAGTCTTGAGCTTACCCATAATAAAAATAAACACAATATCCAGCTGCTTACTATTATAGGGGAAATAGAAGGGCATGAGGCAGTCAGCGGAAATACGAAAGCGACAAAATATGAACATCTTTTGCCGAAACTGGCAGAAGTAGAGGATAATGATGAAATTGAAGGACTGTTGGTACTGCTTAATACTCTTGGAGGTGACGTGGAGGCGGGACTTGCAATCGCCGAGATGATTGCGTCTTTAAGCAAGCCGAGTGTTTCGCTTGTATTGGGAGGAAGTCATTCTATCGGAGGACCGCTTGCGGTGTCGGCGGATTATTCGTTCATTGTGCCAAGCGGGACGATGGTTGTTCATCCGGTACGGTCAAGCGGAATGTTTATCGGGGTAATGCAGAGTTATAAAAATATTGAAAAGACACAGAACAGAATTACGAAATTTATTTCGGATCATTCCAAAGTATCTCAGGAGCGCATAGAGCAGCTGATGCTGGATCCGACGCAGCTTGTGAAGGACGTGGGAACTATGCTGGAAGGCGAGGAAGCAGTGAAAGAAGGATTGATTGACGAGGTGGGCGGCATGAAGGATGCACTTGGCAAGCTTCATGAGATGATTGAGCGCGGAGAAAAAAAGTGATGACATAAGCACCCTGTAATGCTATAATATGATATGTATGCTTATAGCCGGGGAGGTATTTTATGGCATCTAAGTCAAACAAAACGAAAAAAACTACAAAAAAAACAACACAGTCAGGAAAGTCAAAAAAGCAGAAAGCTGTGAAGGCATCGCAGAATAACTCATTTGTAGGCGGAGAGATTATCATTCTGTCTTCATTTGCAGTGTGTGCATTGCTTTTAATCAGTAATTTTGGAGTCGGCGGATTTTTAGGAGGGCTTGTCTCTTCCTTTTTATTCGGAACATTCGGTCTGCCGGCATATATTATACCAATTATCATTTTTATAGGAATTGCCTTTGTAATATCTAACAAAAGCAATTCCGCCGCGTACATAAAAGTGGCCGCCGGGGCGGTATTAACGACAATGATCTGTACGTTTATTCAGCTTGCTTCCACATCCTATGACAAATCTTATGGGTATTGGGATTATTATAAAGCGTCCAGTACAGACAAAAGCGGCGGAGGAATTATAGGAGGCATATTCGTAAAACTTCTTTGTCCGGCAGTCGGAATCGCGGGTACATTTGTGATTGTGATTGTGCTGATTATTATCTGCCTTGTGCTGATCACAGAGAAATCATTTCTTCATGGAGTTCAAAAAGGAAGCAAAAAAGCATATGAGGCGGCGCGTGAGGACGCGCAAAAACGAAGAGAGCATGCAATTGCGCGAAGAGAAGAGCGTGAACATAACAGGGAACTTAAGAGACGTGACAGACAGGTTTCGGGAGTGTCATTTGATACAACGCTTCCGAAGACTAAACCGGAGGTGAAAGAGATTACGGCTCTGGAGCCGGAGGCGTATGTGCCGGAGATACCGGATATGCCGCTTGTCAACGAACGGATGGAGATTCCGTTTGGCGGTACGGAGGAGTCTGCAGAACCGGAACATATTGCGTCTGAGGAAGCGTCCGGCGTGAAAGAACCGGATATGAAACCAATTCAGCCGGAACCGTTTGTTATCAATCGGGCAGCTGTTGAGGAAGAGGCGGAGGCGGCAGTGGAGAATGTCCCTGAGCCTGTTCCGGTAAAGAAGAAAACTGAAAAGGCGGATATTGCGTCGGAAGTAGCGGACGTGGAGGCGGTGATTGAAGAAGAGAGCCGGAAACAGAAACCGGTTTATCAGTTTCCGCCGATGAGTCTTTTGAAAAAAGGCAAGAAAAGCGGAGGTGATTCTGACAGTTATCTGCGTGAAACTGCCATGAAGCTTCAGCAGACTCTTAAAAATTTCGGAGTGAATGTAACGGTAACCAATGTAAGCTGCGGACCGTCTGTTACACGTTTTGAACTTCAGCCGGAGCAGGGTGTGAAGGTAAGTAAAATTGTGGGGCTGACAGACGATATCAAGTTGAATCTTGCTGCTACGGATATCCGAATTGAGGCTCCTATACCGGGAAAAGCGGCAGTTGGAATCGAGGTTCCGAACAAAGAAAATGTGGCGGTCATGCTGAGAGATCTGCTTGAGGCGGAGGAATTCAAGAAGCATCCGTCCAATATTGCATTTGCGGCGGGACGGGATATAGCCGGCAAGGTGGTTGTAGCGGATATAAAGAAGATGCCTCATGTATTAATTGCGGGCTCCACAGGTTCCGGTAAGTCAGTCTGTATCAATACGCTTATTATGAGTATTTTATATAAAGCCAATCCGGACGACGTGAAATTGATCATGGTAGACCCGAAGGTGGTGGAGCTGAGCGTATATAATGGCATTCCGCATCTTATGATTCCGGTTGTGACCGATCCGAAGAAGGCATCGGGAGCGCTTAACTGGGCGGTGGTGGAGATGGAGAAACGTTATCAATTGTTTGCGGAATATAATGTCCGGGATTTGAATGGATATAATGAAAAAGTGGAGCAGATTAAAGACATTGAAGACGAGACTAAACCGCAGAAGATGCCGCAGATTGTCATTATTGTGGACGAGCTTGCGGATCTGATGATGGTCGCTCCGGGAGAGGTTGAGACAGCAATCTGCCGTCTCGCCCAGCTTGCAAGGGCGGCGGGAATTCATCTTGTTCTTGCAACACAGAGACCTTCCGTGAATGTCATTACTGGTCTCATTAAAGCCAATATGCCGTCGCGAATTGCTTTTTCTGTTTCTTCAGGTGTGGATTCGCGTACAATTATAGATATGAATGGTGCAGAGAAGCTTCTTGGAAAGGGCGATATGCTCTTTTATCCGTCAGGTTATCAAAAACCGGTGCGTGTTCAGGGCTCTTTTGTATCAGACAAAGAAGTACAGTCAGTCGTAGAGTTTCTTGTAAACAATAACGGCAACGCGTCATATGACGAAGAGATTACGAATCATGTGAACAGCGCGGCTTCCAACGTTGCCAGCGCAGCCCAAGGGGCGTCAGGAGGGGATGAAAGGGACATGTATTTTGCAGATGCAGGTCGCTTCATTATAGAAAAAGATAAGGCATCCATAGGTATGCTGCAAAGAGTATTTAAAATAGGTTTTAACCGGGCGGCCCGCATCATGGACCAGCTTGCAGAAGCAGGGGTTGTCGGTGAAGAGGAAGGAACGAAGCCAAGAAAGGTACTGATGTCTATGGAAGAATTTGAACAGTACATAGAAGAGTACATCTAAAACAAAGGAGGATTACTACTATGAAAACAGATATCCAGATTGCACAGGAAGCGCAGATGGCGCACATCAAAGACGTGGCGGCAAGCATTGGCATTCAGGAGGAAGACCTGGAATTCTACGGAAAATATAAAGCAAAATTATCCGACGAGCTGTGGGAGAAGGTAAAGGATAACAAAGACGGTAAATTAGTACTTGTAACGGCAATCAACCCGACTCCGGCGGGAGAGGGTAAAACGACTACAAGCGTCGGACTTGGACAGGCTATGGCGAAGTTGAATCAAAAAGCAATCATTGCGCTTCGTGAGCCTTCCCTTGGACCATGTTTTGGAATCAAAGGAGGCGCAGCCGGAGGCGGATATGCGCAAGTTGTTCCGATGGAGGACTTAAATCTTCATTTTACCGGGGACTTTCATGCTATTACATCTGCGAATAATCTATTGGCGGCTCTTCTTGACAACCACATTCAACAGGGGAACAGCCTTCAGATTGATCCGAGGCAGGTTGTGTGGAAACGCTGTCTTGATATGAACGACCGTGTTTTGCGCAACGTTGTGGTAGGTCTTGGAAACAAGATGGACGGTATGGTGAGAGAAGATCATTTTGTAATTACGGTTGCTTCTGAGATTATGGCAATTCTTTGTCTTGCAAATGACCTTCATGATTTGAAAGAAAGGCTCGGGCGCATTGTTGTAGCATATAATTTTGCGGGTGAGCCGGTGACGGCAGAACAGCTGAATGCAACCGGAGCAATGACGGCTCTTTTAAAGGATGCAATTAAACCGAATTTAATCCAGACATTAGAACATACGCCGGCGCTTGTACACGGCGGTCCATTTGCGAACATTGCACATGGCTGTAACAGTGTAAGAGCTACAAAGACGGCATTAAAGCTCTGTGATATTGTTATTACGGAGGCTGGTTTCGGCGCGGATTTGGGCGCGGAGAAATTTATGAATATTAAGTGCAGAAGCGCGCAGCTGAAACCGGATGCGGTAGTTCTTGTTGCAACAGTACGTGCTTTGAAATATAATGGCGGCGTTGCAAAGAATGATCTCGGAGAAGAGAATCTTGAAGCCCTCGCAAAAGGTATTGTAAACCTTGAGAAGCATATTGAAAATGTACAGAAATTCGGAGTGCCTGTTGTTGTTACGTTGAATTCATTCGTAACGGATACAGAAGCAGAGTATAAATTTGTCAAGAAATTCTGTGAAGAGCGCGGCTGCGAGTTTGCGCTTTCTGAAGTATGGGCAAGAGGCGGAGAAGGCGGAGTTGCTTTGGCAGAGAAAGTTTTAGAGACATTGAATACAAAAGAAAGCCATTTCCATACGCTTTATAAGGATGAGCTTTCATTAAAAGAAAAGATTGAAACAATAGCAAAAGAAATCTACGGAGCTTCAGGCGTGGAGTATGCGCCGGCTGCGGAAAAGCAGATTACGAAAATTGAAGCGATGGGATTCAAAGAGCTTCCAGTGTGTATGGCGAAGAACCAGTATTCATTATCTGATGATGCGGCTCTTCTTGGACGCCCGGAAAACTTTAAAATACATATAAGAGAAGTGTATGTAAGCGCCGGGGCAGGTTTTGTTGTTGCCCTTACCGGAGCAATTATGACCATGCCGGGTCTTCCGAAGGTTCCGGCAGCTAATGGAATTGACGTAAACACAGAAGGACAGATTACCGGATTATTCTAAGGAGTATTGATATGCCACAGATTATAGACGGAAAGAAAATTGCACAAGAGATAAAAGATGAGATGAAAATAGAGGCTGACAAGCTGAGAGCACAGGGAATTATTCCCTGCATGGCTGTCATTCTTGTAGGAGATGACCCTGCGTCTGCTGTGTATGTGGGAGGTAAGAGGAAAGACTGCGCCTATGTAGGAATTGAATCCCGTGCATATGAGCTTCCAAAAACAACAGCGGAAGAAGAACTTCTTACGCTGATCGCACAGCTGAATGAGGATAAAAATGTACATGGGATCCTTGTGCAGCTTCCGCTGCCTGGACACATGGACGAGAAGAAAGTAATTAATGCCATATCACCGGATAAAGATGTGGATGGATTTCATCCGGTGAATGTAGGAAGGCTTTGCACCGGTGTCGAAGGCTTTGTGCCTTGTACTCCGGCGGGCATTGTACAACTTCTGCATCGTTCGGGAATTAAGATTGAAGGAAAGGAATGTGTTGTGATCGGCAGAAGCAATATCGTGGGAAAGCCTGCTTCTCTTTTACTGCTGCGTGAAAACGGAACGGTGACCATGACCCATTCAAAGACAGAGAATCTTATGGATATTACAAAACGCGCCGATATTGTGGTGGCGGCTGCAGGACGGCCTAAATTTATTACAAAGGAATATTTGAAGAAGGGCGCGGTTGTCATTGACGTCGGAATCCACCGTAATGAGAATAATAAGCTCTGCGGAGATGTGGATTTTGAGGATGTATTTGAAAAAGTAAGTGCGATTACACCTGTACCGGGAGGCGTAGGGGTAATGACAAGAGCGATGCTTATGTATAATTGTATTAGCGCTGCAAAACGGGAGGAATTGTTGTGAGATGTAGTGAGTGTGGAGCGAATATAAGAGAAGGTTCTCTGTACTGTGATGCATGCGGTGCAGAAGTCAGGATTGTACCGGATTACAGCTCTTTAGATGAAGTTCTTACCGCACATGTGAGGGGAGAAATTGAAGGAAGAGAACGCCGAAACGGCAAGGAAAGCAGGACGCCGGAACGGCGGCGGGAGAACAGAACTCGGAAGAATCCGCCCCGCAGAAAGAAGAAAAGCAGCAAAAAGAAAAAAATGCTGATCATTCTCAGCATTTTACTTGCTGCCATGCTTGTGGGATTTGTTGTTTATCAAAGCTCTTACGGCGGTTATATTCAAAAAGGCTATAATGCATTAGAAAAGAAAAAGTATAATGCGGCAGTGAAATATTTTAATAATGCCGCTGAAACAAACAGAGAAAAGGCGGACGCTTATATCGGCTTATCCAAAGTTTATATTGCCCAGGATAATCCTTCCGCGGCTTCTGAAGTTTTTCTGACTCAGATAGCAAACCAGCCTGCAAACGCGGATATTTACCGCGCTGCGGCAGAGTTTTATATGGATACCGGTCAGCCGGAGCAGATACCGCTGATGCTGGATGCATGCAGTGAGGAGTCCGTACTGAGAAGTATGTCGGATTATATAGTTGAGACGCCGAAGTTCTCTTTGGAAGAAGGAACTTACGAAGAGCTTCAGAAGCTGGAGCTTAGTTCCGAGGGAAATACGGTATACTATACTTTGGACGAGTCGGAGCCGACTGAAAAAAGCGGTGCGAAATACGGCGATGAAATTGGACTGGATGAAGGAGAATGGCTGATACGTGCGGTTGCTGTAAATGAGAAGGGTGTTCCCAGTCTGGTGTCGGAGAAGAAGATTATAGTAGAGCTGCCGATTTCAGACCCGCCGATCGTATCTCCGTCAAGCGGTCTTTATGAAAGCGCTATGGATATCACGATTCAGGTAGAGGAAGGATTCAGTGCATATTATGTGTTCGGTCAGACAGAGCCGAATCCTGATAATTGGGAAAAATATACAGGTCCGATTGCAATGCCGGAGGGGAATACGATATTCAGCGCAGTGCTGGTAGACGACTCTACCAACAAAATAAGTTCCGCCACGGTACGCAATTATGATTTGAGTATCAATCCTGAAGAAAATGAGTAAAAAGTACAAAGATAAAACTTGATATTTTCATAACAATGTTTTATGATTAATGGTAGATAAAATTTAAGGAGGCACATAATGTATAAAATATTAAAAGCTGAAGAATTAGCGGATAAGATTTATCTTATGGATGTGGAAGCGCCAAGAGTTGCAAAGCATTGTCAACCTGGACAATTTATTATTGTAAAGATGGATGACAAGGGTGAAAGAATCCCGCTTACAATCTGCGACTATGACAGGGAAGCGGGAACAATTACAATTGTATTTCAGATTGTCGGAGCATCTACTCAGAAAATGGCTGAACTGAAAGCCGGCGACAGTTTCAGAGACTTTACAGGACCATTGGGATGCGCGTCTGAGTTTGTAAATGAAGATTTGGAAGAGTTAAAGAATAAAAAGATTTTATTTGTGGCAGGCGGTGTTGGAGCGGCTCCTGTATACCCACAGGTAAAATGGATGAAAAATAACGGAATTGATGTTGACGTCATCGTCGGTTCTAAGACAAAAGACATGCTTATTCTTGAAAAAGAGATGGAAGCGGTTGCAGGGAACCTCTATGTATGTACAGACGACGGTTCTTACGGACATTCAGGCATGGTTACAAGCATGATTGAGAAGTTGGCTGAAGAAGGAAAGAAATACGATGTATGTATAGCAATCGGACCGATGATTATGATGAAATTCGTCTGTCTGCTTACAAAGAAATTAGAAATTCCTACTATCGTAAGTATGAACCCGATCATGGTTGACGGAACAGGTATGTGCGGCGCATGTCGTCTTCAGGTAGGTAATGAGATTAAGTTTGCCTGTGTAGACGGACCGGAGTTTGACGGACATTTGGTAGATTTTGACCAGGCTATGAAGAGACAGATGATGTACAGGACAGAAGAAGGCCGCGCAATGTTAAAATTACAGGAAGGTGACACACATCACGGCGGATGTGGTCATTGTGGAGGTGACAACTAATGGCTGATGTATTAAAGAAAGTACCGGTAAGGGAACAGGATCCGCAGGTTCGCGCTAACAATTTTGAAGAAGTATGTTTAGGATATAATAAAGAAGAGGCTATGGACGAGGCAACACGCTGCATTAATTGTAAAAATGCAAAGTGTATTCAGGGATGTCCAGTAGCTATCAACATTCCGGGATTTATTCAGGAAGTTAAAGCAGGAAACATTGAAGAGGCTTATAAGATTATTGGTCAGGCTTCTGCACTTCCGGCTATCTGCGGACGTGTCTGCCCTCAGGAGTCACAGTGTGAAGGTAAATGTATACGCGGTATCAAAGGCGAGCCGGTTTCCATCGGAAAGCTTGAAAGATTTGTTGCCGACTATGCGTTAGAGAACGATATCAAACCGATTGGCGCTGAAAGCACAAACGGACATAAAGTAGCGGTTATCGGTTCAGGACCTGCAGGTCTTACATGTGCGGGTGATCTTGCAAAATTAGGATATGAAGTAACAGTATTCGAGGCTCTTCATGAACTCGGCGGTGTATTGGTATACGGTATTCCTGAATTCCGTCTGCCAAAACATGCGGTTGTTGCAAAGGAGATTGAGAAGGTAAAAGAGTTAGGCGTGAAATTCGAAACTAACGTTGTTATCGGTAAATCAACAACAATTGACCAGCTGATTGAAGAAGAAGGATTCGAGGCTGTGTTTGTAGGTTCAGGCGCAGGTCTTCCGAAATTCATGGGGATTCCTGGAGAGAACGCAAACGGCGTATTTTCAGCTAACGAATACTTAACAAGAAGTAATCTTATGAAAGCGTTTGACGAGTCTTATGATACACCAATCGTAGCCGGTACGAAAGTAGCGGTTGTCGGCGGCGGCAATGTTGCCATGGATGCTGCCAGAACGGCGCTTCGTCTTGGCGCGGAAGTACATATTGTATACCGCCGCAGCGAGGAAGAACTGCCGGCCAGAGTAGAGGAAGTTCACCACGCAAAAGAAGAAGGGGTAATCTTCGATCTGCTTACAAATCCAAAGGAAATATTAGTGGATGATAAGGGTTATGTAAAAGGCATGACAGTTGTTAAGATGGAATTAGGCGCGCCTGATGAATCAGGTAGAAGACGTCCTGTGGAAGTTGCAGGCTCTGAGTATACAATTGAGCTTGACACGGTTATTATGTCACTCGGCACGTCTCCTAACCCGCTGATTTCTTCTACAACAGAGGGTCTTGAGGTTAATAAATGGCAGTGCATCGTGGCAGACGAAGAGACTGGTAAGACAACAAAAGAAGGCGTTTATGCCGGCGGCGACGCTGTAACAGGCGCGGCAACCGTTATCCTTGCTATGGGTGCAGGAAAAGCAGGCGCAAAAGGTATTCACGAATATTTATCAAATAAATAGAATGATGTTATAAAATGTCTTTGCGTCGTTTGCGATGCAAAGACATTTTTCATGATATAGGAAACTTCCGACAGGAGGTGTGTTTGCGGAAAGGGTAATATATGCAGAAGACGAAATTCAGAAATACTATATTTTTATTATTGACGGCAGTTATTTGGGGAACTGCATTTGTGGCGCAGAGCGTGGGAATGGATTATATCGGTCCGTTTACGTTTAATGCAGCCCGTTTTTTAATAGGCGGAACCGTGCTTCTTCCGCTGATTTGGTATCGCTCCAAACGGGTTCCCAAGATTAGGGAAAAATCGTTGAAGAAAATTACGCTTGCCGGCGGTGTCTGTTGCGGAGCGGCGCTTTGCAGCGCCAGTCTTTTTCAGCAGATAGGCATCCAGTATACGACCGTAGGCAAGGCAGGATTTATTACAACATTATATATTATTATTGTTCCGGTTATCGGACTTTTATTTGGGAGAAGTGTCCCGGGGAAAGTATGGGTCGGCGCTGTTATGGCAGTTTTTGGGCTTTATCTTCTCTGTGTAAACGAAAGTTTTACGATCGGCAGGGGAGACTGGCTTGTGTTGATATGTGCCGTATTGTTTTCCATACATATATTAGTGATCGACTATTTCTCGCCAAAAGTTGACGGAGTGGTTCTTTCGTCTATCCAGTTTTATGTAAGCGGCATCATAAGCACAATCGGGGCGCTTTGGAAAGAGACGCCGGATATACTGCAAATGCTTGATGCGGCGGCGCCGATTCTTTATGCAGGCGTTATGTCCTGCGGGGTGGCATATACGCTTCAGGTAATTGGACAGAAAAATATGAACCCGACAATCGCTTCATTGATTCTAAGCCTTGAGTCGGTGATCTCGGTTTTGGCAGGGTGGCTGATTTTGGGGCAGGCACTGAGTTTAAAAGAAATATTTGGATGCGTGATTGTGTTTGCGGCTGTCATTCTTGTACAGCTTCCTAATATTTAAGGTTGATTCCATAATATTTTCAGAGTATAATAATTTCTAAGAAACTTACTGAACCTTGCGGCAGCTGACTGATATCTGTGCAGACACGGCCGTTTAGTCTGCCGACTGCGAGAATCAAAGGAGAAATATTATGGAAAAAGAAATTACAAATGACAGTATGATAGAGGAAAAAAAGATAGAAGAAAAAGAAATAGAGGAAACTTCAGAGGAGCAGGTAAGGACTGCGCCGAAATCGCCGGAACCTGACAGGGAAGCGATGACAGACAGATACATAAGTCTTAAGTCGGAGGGAATTGAATTCGATAAAGAGGCATGGATCCTTGCACACATTAAACCGGAAGATATTATGGAGTATCTCCGAATGGAAGACAAAAAGAACGAGATGGTTCTGAAACTGAAAAAAGAACGTGAAGAGCGGATTTTTAAAATCTTGGAAATGATAGTGGTATTATTCTCCATTATCTGTATCGTATTTTTCTTAAAGGATAATCCGACAGTTCTTGTTAATATTTTATATATTATAGGTATCATAGCAGTTCTTTGGATTTTAAAAAGAAAAGACGGAAGCAGCGAATAGTATACTTGATGTACCGTTTCATTCACATTTCGCATAATGGCTTGTTTGAACTGCCATCTGCTGAAAGTGAATGAAACAGTACTTTGGATTCTTGTTTATAAGCCTGCTGTTTTGCTAATGCCTTGGATTTGCTTTTACCATATTTGCACCTTTCATGAGTGCAGCTGTAATATCAGCGCTGTGCTGCAGACCTAAACTATATGTTTTGGAATAAACTTCCCCTTTCTGTGTGGCTACATATTTCGGCGGAAGCTGGTTGAGTGCAAAAGCAACGATATCATTGTGGCACTGTTCGCAAGTGCAGCATTCAAAAGTCGGACTGACTTTATCGTAGGCTTCTTCTACAAGAATTTCCATTATATTCTGATAGTTCATTTGGTATATTCCTCCTTCTTCTGATTAATTGTATCATATCATAGAGGTGCTTAAAATACAATTATAACTGTTGTTTTGATTAAATAAAACATTTATGCGTAATGGTGTGTAGTCTGCGAAAATAAAGGAGAGGAAGATGACGCCTGAAGGAATCAATAAAGATATAAAAGAACTACAGCGGTTCATGCCTGATAATGCTTTTGCAAAAAAGACACTGGAGCTGAAAGCAGGGGAAGCTTTAATTACAGAAGCTTCAAAAAAGCTCGCGGAATCAAAAAAAGAGATTCAGGATGAGAGCAGAGAAAAGAAAGAAGAAAAAGAAGAATACAGAGATACTTCCAGTCTTTCAGAACAAAGCAAGTGGTTTGGGATTGAAAGGAAAGCGGTCGAAAATATTTTCAAAAAATGGGCGCTTGAAATGGAAGCGGAGCTTTGGGAAGCGTTTTTAAACTGGTTTCCTAAGACAGACCAGTCTCTTCACGATCAATTGGAAGAATTGTCAGAGCTTTATCTGGCGCTGGTAAAAAGTGTTTTAATACATACGGTAGGTAAGGAACAGCAGGAGCAGATGCTGCGGCTTGAAACGGTTCTGTCAGAAAAACTGAATCTTCTGATACAACAGTCATTGAAAGAGCTGATGGAATTCACTGGAGAATTCGGAACGGAAGAAATACAGAAAAATATAAAATCAAGTCTTTATCGGCAGATTACAGGAGATACATTATCAAGAAGCGAGATAGATGCCTTTTATTCCAAAGACGGGGCGCGGCAGAACGGCGCGCTGAATAAAAACCAAAGCGGAGCTTCTTTATATTATCCTTCAGGTAAAAACGCCATAAAACTGAATCAGAATTACCATGAACGTATCAACAGTGAGGCGCTTTTGATAAACCGGGAAAATGCTATTGGAGGCTATTTGAAAGGCGGAGAGTATAACGTTGGATATCAGGGGAATGTGGCTGTTTACTCCGAAAGAGAGATGGAACTGGCAAATCAATTTGTTCAATATATTACCGGTTCGGGCAATCTTTTTGAAAATAGAGGCGTTACTGCCCAAAATTCAGAGGTCTTCGGGGTTCTTGCGGCTGTTACTGCAATGAAAGGAAATATCTTTTTCGCAGACAAGGAGAATACCGGTTTATTTGGATCGGAAGTGAAAGGCATGCTGAGCCGATTCATTGATTTTTACTTGATTCAGGCTGAACAGCAGAATACAGCGGGAGTCCAAATGGCGCGCGGAAGCGGAAGCGGAAGTCAAAGAAGCGCTTACGGAGGGGTGTATGATGTTTACTATTATATGATGAACATATACAGTAAAACGAAAGAGCCTTCGAAGTCG
This sequence comes from uncultured Lachnospiraceae bacterium, assembly GCA_947366105.1. GTDB lineage: Bacteria > Bacillota > Clostridia > Lachnospirales > Lachnospiraceae > Faecalimonas. The sequence goes on from CANAZK010000008.1 coordinate 18,994, forward strand.
GTTATGGAAGGGATTCAATATGCGGCACAGATGTTTGAAAAGAAAAAGCTGGACGCTGCTTTTTCTAAAGATTCTGCCTACGGAAAAGAAGCCGGTTTTTTCGAGATGTTTAGAAAGGATCAGACAGGAGACTGGAGTGTAGGGAGACAGATTCTTGAAAAAGACTGGGAAGAGTTTCTCCGCATGGCGGGTTGGCAGAATAGAAAGAATTTCTATCTGTTATTGGAAAAATATAGTCCCTGGGGAACCGCTTTAAGTGCTGGAAAGAAGTCCCGTTTTAGAAAACATGAAATTGATAAGATGCTTATTTTTGGATGTGGCGCGGTGCTTGCCGCGGTTCTGCTTTATATGCTTTTTGGCATATAGAATATAATAAAAATGAATGTAAACTGAGGGTAGAGACCCAAATTATTACACTGGATTTTTCTGACGAAATATGCTATACTAGACTAAATGTGTTTGGGAGTGTAGCGAGGGTGTTTATTCATTAATACGAATTATTCACGTGTACGAATAATTACAGGTTTCAAACATAAGTTTACGATAAAATTTTGTATTCTTTGTGCGGCTGCGGAGCCGGAACAGAAAGAGTACGGAAAGATGGAGGAGAATCAAATATGAGAAATTGGATCAAAAACATGAAAATTTCCGCAAAACTTTTAACGATGCTCGGTATTGCAATCGTAGGGATGCTTATTATCGGCTTTTTTTCTTTTACTTTGATGGGACGGATGAACAGCGCCACCACCGAAATTACCCAAGGGTGGATGTTAGGTGTGGAAAGAGCGCGTTCGATTGACACAAATGTATCGGATTTCCGTCTGCATGAAAGAATGTATGTAACGTCGACAAACGACGAAGGGCGTCAGAAAAATATAAAAGACATGGAACTGATGGAAGAAGAAATCCAGAAAGAGATTGATGCCTATCAGAAAACAGTGGATCCAGAAAACACAGAAGATCAGGAACATATTGATACTGTAAAGAAAGCTTGGCAGGAGTATATGTCATTTCATGAGGAACTGAGAGCGCTTGCGGATTCAGGCGATTATTATGCGGCGCTGCTTTTGATGGAGGACAAGGGAGAAACCGTTTACAAAAACGTAGGTGATACTCTGACAGCGCTGACCGATTATAATGGAAAAATGGCGTCGGCTGCCGGTGATGACAGTGCGGATACTTACAAACTGTCTACAATTGTTTTGGTAGCAATTATTGCAATCATTATTATAATCAGCTCCCTTATGGCAATTATGATTATCCGCGGTGTTCGTATTCCGGTACAAGAGATTGAGAATGCCGTAGTGAAGCTGGCAAAAGTAGAAATGGATGATGTTGAATTAAATTATACATCTAAAGATGAACTTGGAATACTTGCAGACCAAGTGAGAACATTGATGCATAAGCTGCGTGCTATTATTGAGGACGAAACAAACTTTTTGGCAAAAGTTGCCGACAATGATTATACAGTGGACTCTATCTGTCCGGAAGAATATATTGGCGGATTCCAGCCGGTACTTGTTTCATTTAGAACGATTGCCGATCGTTTGAACAATAATTTCTACCAGATTTCTACTTCGGCAGAACAGGTGTCAAGCGGAGCGGAGCAGGTATCAAACGGAGCCCAGACTCTTGCACAGGGAGCTACAGAACAGGCAAGTTCGGTAGAAGAGCTTTCCGCTGCAATTAATGAAGTTTCAAGAGAAGTAAACAACAACGCGGAGGCAGCGAAGAACGCAAACTTAAAAGCCGACGAGGTTGGTGCAAGCATGCAGGTAAGTAACGAGAAGATGCAGGAAATGATTTCTGCCATGTCGGAAATCAGCGACAGTTCAAGTGAAATCGGAAAAATTATTAAGACAATTGAAGATATCGCATTCCAAACAAATATTCTTGCACTTAACGCAGCCGTGGAAGCCGCACGTGCAGGCGAGGCAGGCAAGGGATTTGCGGTTGTAGCTGATGAAGTTCGTAATTTGGCAAGTAAGTCGGCAGAGGCTTCCAAGAATACGGCGGCTCTTATTGAGCATTCAATAAAAGCGGTTGAGAATGGTACATATATTGCGGATGAGACGGCGAAATCACTGCTTCAGGCTGTTGAAGGCGCAAAAGAAGCTACAGCTATTATTAACCAAATTTCAGAAGCAAGTGAACGTCAGGCTGATGAAATCCGTCAGATTACTGTGGGAATCGATCAAATTTCCAGTGTGGTTCAGTCTAATTCGGCTACGAGTGAAGAATCTGCGGCAGCCAGCCAGGAGCTTTCTTCACAGGCACACGTGCTTAAGGATTTGGTCAGCACGGTACGTCTGCGTGACGGATTGCAGCAAAAGGCAGGTATTGCAGATGTATACAGCAGTCCTTCGGCAGCAAATTATTCATACAGCGAGCCGGTAATTTACAATTCTGCCAAATATTAAAAAAAAGACTGATTAATTGATAACTGTATTTTAAGAACAGGAATATATGCTAAGTGTTAGGAGGATGCATCATGGGAAATGCAATTAAGAACTTAAAAATCGGTTGGAAATTATATTTATTAGCAGGAACTACTCTTTTGGGAATGCTAATTATGGGTATCATGTCTTTTCTTGAGATGAGCAGTTTGAACAATGCGACATTAGAGATTTCCGATAACTGGATGCCGAGTGTGAGTACTGTGCGGGACATGAGTACGACACTGTCAAATGTACGTTTGAATGAGCTTGGATATCTTACCGCCGAAAATGAGGAAGGCAGACAGTTCAGTGAGAAGTATATGATTTCGGAAAAAGACTCTTTTGATACGCTGCTTTTGGAATATGATAAGCTTGTCAGCAGCGAGACTGAAAGAAAGCTTTTTGAAGCTGTCTCTCAGGCATGGGATGAATATAAGAAGCTGGATGAGCAGATTATGGATTTGGATGCGAAGGGACAGAATGCAGAGGCGAGAGCGCTTTTGGACGGAGACGGCGGCACCGCATATAATAATGTAAGCGGAGCAATAGGCGAGATTATAGAGCACAGCATGAACGGCGGAGAAAATGCAAAAGGCAAGAGCGGCGCTTTGTATAAAGGTTCTATTATATTTCAGAGCATTATAATGGCAGTATTTGCTTTGTGGGGAATAATTTTCTCTTTAATTATCATTCGAGGAATCAAAAAACCTCTTAGAGAAGTTGAATCGGCGGCAGAGAAAATGGCAAAAGGAGAGTTGGATATTGCTATTGATTACCAGTCGAAAGACGAACTCGGAAAACTTTCGGATCAGGTGCGTGAGCTTGTGCGCAAGTTGAAGGCTATTATTAATGATGAGAATGCTTTTCTTGCAAAGATGGCTGCCGGGGATTTCACCGTTGATACACAGTGTGAAGAAGAATATATTGGCGGATTCTATCCGCTCTTGGTATCGTTCCGTTCCATTGCGGATAAGCTGAATGATACATTAAGGCAGATTACGGACAGTTCTGAGCAAGTGGCAAACGGATCGGATCAGGTGGCGAGCGGCGCACAGGCGCTTGCACAGGGTGCAACGGAACAGACCAGTTCTATACAGGATTTAGCGTCCTCAATTAATAGAATTTCGGAGAAGGTAAAACAAAATGCGGATAATGCCCGTCAGGCAAACTCTATGGCGAATACAGTCGGCGTTGAAATGAACTCGAGTAATACAAAAATGCAGAATATGATTCAGGCAATGGCGGACATCAGCAACAGCTCTAATGAGATTGGAAAAATTATCAAGACAATTGAAGATATTGCATTCCAAACGAATATTCTTGCTCTGAATGCCGCTGTGGAGGCTGCTCGTGCGGGAGAGGCAGGAAAAGGATTTGCGGTCGTGGCTGATGAAGTCCGTAATTTGGCAAGCAAGTCGGCAGAGGCTTCCAAGAATACTGCCGTATTGATTGAAAGTTCTATTGAAGCTGTGGCAAATGGAACGAGAATCGCGGATGAAACAGCAAAATCACTTATGCAGGCGGTTGATAGCGCCAAAGAGGTTACGGCTCTTATAGACAAAATTTCTGAGGCGAGTGATAATCAGGCATCGGCAATTTCGCAGGTTACTGAGGGAATTGATCAAATTTCCAGTGTAGTTCAAACGAATTCGGCTACTGCGGAGGAGAGCGCGGCAGCCAGTCAAGAGCTGTCAAGCCAGTCACAAATTATGAAGAATTTAGTGGAAAAATTCAATTTAAAAGTTTAAAATACATATCTGATTTATAGTGTAAATATATGGTACAGTAACGGAGCCCGTCGGTTTAACCGGCGGGCTTTTGTAAATGCGCTAATTTACTTGAAACATTTGGCATATTGTGCTAATGTTAATGATGTAATACGATATGTAGTTCATAGGAGGAGAACGTGATGAATTTATTGGAAACAATGTATAACCGCCGCAGTGTAAGAAAATATACAGGCGGAGCAGTTGCAGAGGAGGATGTTAAGACGGTCTTAAAGGCAGGGCTGCTTGGTGCAACAGGTAAGAATATCAAACCTTGGGAATTTATTGTTATAAATGATAAAGAAGTTCTTCAGAAGCTTGCAGACTGCAGGACAGGTTCGGTTGCCATGCTTAAGACATGCGAGTGCGCGATTGTTGTAATTGCCGATGAGAAGAAGACTGACGTATGGGTTGAGGACTGCTCGGTGGCGATGGCAAATATGCATCTTATGGCTGACAGCCTTGGACTTGGAAGCTGTTGGATTCAAGCAAGACTTCGGGAAGCAAACGACGGAAGAACAGCGGAAGATTTTATTAAGGACATGCTTGCAATTCCGGCTGATTATAAAGTAGAAGCTGTTCTGTCATTAGGACAGCCGGAGGGAAAACCAGCTGCGTATACAGAGGACGACCTTTTGTTTGATAAAGTACATTATGATAAGTTTTAATATCGCAATTCATAAGCGGAGTGTTGTTAAATACTCCGCTTAATATAAGGGGAAAGGTAATGGCGACAGAGCTTGAGAAATATTATAATAAATTTTGTGAGGATAAAAGACTTACAAGAAGACACGGGCAGGTGGAATATCTTACTTCCATGAAATATATACATGAGTATCTGAAAGAATTCCCTGACGCCCGTGTTTTGGATGTGGGCGCGGGAACGGGAAGATATTCTGTAGCGCTGTCTGAGGAAGGGTATGATGTTACGGCGGTAGAGCTTGTGAAATACAATCTTGGCATTCTGAAACAAAAAGGAAGCGCCGTAAAAGCTTATCAGGGAACGGCATTGAATCTGTCACGCTTCTCAAAGGACACGTTTGATGTTACCCTTGTTTTCGGCCCAATGTATCATCTGTATAATATGGATGACAAAGTAAAGGCTCTTATGGAAGCGAAACGCGTTACAAAGCCGGGCGGAATTATTTTGGCAGCATACTGCATGAATGAATACAGTATTCTCACATATGGTTTTAAAGAAAATAATATTCTTGAAAGTATAGAAAAGGGCAAGGTAAATCAGGATTTCCACGTAGTGTCTGAACCGGAGGATTTATACGATTATGTAAGACTTGAGGACATTGAGGCGATAAATGAGGCCGCGGGCTTGACTCGCGTGAAAATTGTTGCTGCGGATGGTCCGGCGAATTATATGAGACAGACGCTGAATGCCATGGACGATGAAACATTTCAGACCTTTATAGATTATCATCTCTCAACTTGTGAGCGGACGGATTTGCTTGGCGCAAGCGCGCATACGTTGGATATTTTGAGAAAAGAACAGGAGTAAGTATTATGAAGCGTGAAGTTTGTATAGAGCAAATCTCCGATGGGAAACTATATACGGCTAATGATATGGTGAAGGCGGATTGCGGTGATTGCAAGGGGTGTTCTGCGTGCTGCAGGGGCATGGGAAGTTCTATTGTACTTGATCCGCTTGACATATATCGCTTGACAGAAGGGATTGGAGCCGGTTTTGAGGAACTTCTGCTGGATAAAATCGAACTGAATGTGGTGGATGGAATTATACTTCCTAATTTAAAAATGAGCGGCGGGGAGGAAGCCTGCTCTTTTCTAAACGAAGAAGGGAGATGCAGCATCCATCCGATACGTCCGGGAATCTGCCGTTTGTTTCCCCTTGGAAGATATTATGAGAATCATGGCTTCCGTTATTTTCTTTAGACTCATGAATGTAAAAATGAAAATAGGGCGAAGGTGAAAGTGAAGAAATGGCTGGATACTCCGGATTTGAAAAAGAACGAAAAATATATTTGCGCCTGGCATTATTTTCTGTTGGAGGTACAAGAAAAATTGTCAAGGACAGTAGATGAGGACAAAGTGAAAAAGGTGAATATGTTTATCCTGCAGAGTTTTTATTTGGAGATGTATCACAAGGAAGAGGATTTCTATTCACAGTTTGACTCACGTCTTCATAAAGTAAAGGAATCTCTTCGGTTATTATTAGGTTAGGGTAGGGTAGCGGTATGATTAAGACATATGTAGCGTTCGATCTTGAAACAACAGGTTTGGACGTTGAAAATGACAATATAATAGAAATAGGCGCTTTAAAGGTCTGCGACGGAAAGGTTGCAGAGCGTTTTATGGAATTTCTAAAGCCGGACGAGCCGATTTCTCCCATGATTACCAATATTACCGGCATTACGAACGAAATGGTGGAAAACGCGGGGAAAACTGATAAAATTATTCGTGATTTTGTGGATTTCTGCGGTGAGAATATATTGGTGGGGCATAATATCGCGTTTGACTATAGATTTATGAAGAGGTATGCGGTGCAATATGGGTATTCCTTCGACAAGAATGGAATAGACACGCTTAAAATCGCAAGAAAGGTACATAAAAATCTAGAGTCTAAAAGCCTTGGCGCCCTTTGTGAATATTATAAAATTGTAAATCAGGCAGCGCACCGTGCTTATCACGATGCGCTGGCTACCGCAAAGCTGTATCATATGCTTGCACATTACTTTGAAGAGAAATATGCTTCGCTTTTTGTGCCTGAGACGCTTGCCTGCAAACCGAAGAAAGTGCAGCCTGCAACGCAGAAACAGAAAGATTATCTGAAAGCGCTTGTTCTTTTTCATAATCTTGAATTGCCGGATGACTATCAAATGCTTACTCGAAGCCGGGCATCCAAAATGATTGACAAGATTATTCTTGAACACGGTAATTTAAAACGTTAATATCATATCGTACCAGACGGCGCCGCCATGTACGGAATCTGAAATTCCCAAGTTCTGATATCCGAATTTGGAGTAGTAAGGAAGCAGCCGGTCCTTGCATGTGAGAATAAGACCCTTGCGGTCTTTTTTTCTTGCGTCCGATATAAGATGGTTCATTAAAGAGGCGGCAACGCCTTGACGTTGATATTGGGGCAGTACGTCCAGCCCGAATATACTCTGATACTTTCCTCTCTCGTTATGAAGAGAGGCGTCTTCAAACATCACATCCTGAATCACCTCTGAATCTGTTGCCATTCCATTTATAAATCCTATAATTCTGCCTTCGGATTCTGCCACGAAAAAGCACTCCGGAAATGTCTGAATCCGTGCCCTTAAGGATTCTTCGGAAGCAGCTTCGGCTTCTGGAAAGCAGGCGGCTTCAACAGCAGCAACAGCAGTAAGGTCATCAGTCTTAACGGTTCTTATATTCCAGTCCATAGTTTTAACACTCCTTTGTTCAATCTGAAATTACTTAAAATCATATCACATTTTGCTCTGAAAATGAAGAAAAATATTCCTAAAATTACACATATTTTAAGATTATGCATGATTTTAGGAATAATATAAAATATGCATAAAATGACGAATAAACCTTGATTATTCATAAAATAAGGAATATAATAGCCTTATATTTAGGAGGGATATTATGTTTTTCTTCTTTTTTTCAAAGCCGTACATTTCTGTTGTCGGTGAAATCGTAGACGCTCAAGATCTGCATGACAGAGCAAAAGTTCAGAAAAAGTTAGAAACGGCGCTTGAAGATATTAACAGGCGTCATGAAGATGATATATCTGCAAAGTTTATGACTACTATAGGGGATGAATTTCAGGGGCTTGTATGCCGGGGAGCCAGTATTTTAGCAATTCTGAATGAAATTAAGAATAGAATGCATCCGGTAAAAATTCGATTCGGTATTGGAATCGGCGAAATTACAACCGAGATCAAAGAGGATATGGCGATTGCCGCACATGGGCCGGGGTATGAGAAGGCTCGTGAGGCGATTCGGTATCTGAGGGCAAATGAAAATAAGAAACAGACCGCATTATCGGATATCAGAGTGGAGGCGGTAGGCGACCATAAGGAAAGGATGCGGCTGATTAATACAATATTTGCTCTTATAACTGCTTTGGAATATTCGTGGAGCGACAGACAGCGTGAAATTATATATGACATGATGAAGCATCAGGATAAGCAGTCCGGAGCTGCGAAAAGGCTTGGGATTACACAATCTACCGTTCAGAAAAGCTTGACGGCAGGAAAGTATTATACATACAAAGAAGCCGTGGATACGCTTGAGGCTGTTTTTGCTGAAATAGGAGATGACAGGTATGATGAATAACCGATTAACAGTAGGTATTCTTGCTCACGTGGACGCGGGAAAAACTACCCTTGCCGAAAGCATATTATATTTAAGCGGTAATATCAGAACCCTCGGAAGGGTGGATCACGGGAATGCATTTTTGGACAACCACGAATTGGAGCGTACAAGGGGAATAACTATTTTCTCAAAGCAGGCGGAAATTAAGTTGTATGGGAAAGAAATTACTCTTCTTGATACTCCGGGGCACGTGGATTTCTCGGCGGAAATGGAACGGACGCTTCAGGTGCTTGATTATGCGATTCTTGTTATAAGCGGAGCGGACGGTGTGCAGGGGCATGTGCAGACCTTGTGGAAGCTGTTGGAACGATATCGGATTCCGGTGTTTCTGTTTGTGAATAAGATGGATCAGCCGGGAACGGATAAAGAAGCCCTTCTCGGGGAGCTTAAAAAGCGGCTGAGCGAGAGATGCATGGATTTTTCGGACGGACAGGATGAAGAGGCGTTTATGGAGAATCTCGCCGTCTGTGACGACGGGCTTTTGGAGAGATATTTGGAGGAGCAGAAGATTACTCAAAAGAATATTCAAAAGCTGGTTAAGAATCGTCAGGTTTTCCCTTGCTTTTTCGGAGCTGCTCTTAAAATGACGGGGATTAAGGAATTCTTAGAAGGAGCGGACGCCTATATGGAATGTCCGGTGTATTCGGAAGAATTTGGCGCCAAGGTATATAAAATATCAAGAGACAATCAGGGGGTACGTCTTACACATATGAAAATTACCGGAGGCAGTCTGAAGGTAAAGAGTGTGGTAAAAGATGAGGACAAGGCAGATCAAATACGGATATATTCCGGTGCCGGGTTTATCCCGGTTCAGGAAGTGTATGCTGGGAGCGTATGTGCAGTTGCGGGACTTAAGAATACATATGCGGGAGAAGGTCTTGGCATAGAAAAGGCTTCGGAACGGACATTTCTTGAGCCGGTGTTGACATATCATATGGAGATCCCAAATGGATGCGACGTGCATGGGATGTTTCTGAACATGAAACAGTTGGAAGAGGAAGAACCGGAACTTCATGTTGTGTGGGACGAAAATTCAGGTGAACTTCATGTACAGGTGATGGGTGAGGTTCAGACAGAGATTCTAAAGAAACTTATAGCGGAACGTTTTGATACGGAAGTAGAGTTTGGAGCGGGAAGCATTGTGTATAAAGAGACAATTGGGGAATCAGTGGAAGGCGCCGGTCATTTTGAGCCGTTAAGACACTATGCGGAAGTCCGGCTTCTTTTGGAGCCGTTAGAACGTGGAAGCGGCTTACGGTTTGAGACAAATTGCAGTGAGGATATTTTGGACAGAAACTGGCAGAGACTTATTTTAACCCATTTGGAGGAAAAGGCGCATAAGGGCGTATTAACCGGCTCTGAGATAACCGACATGAAAATAACCCTTACGGCGGGCAGAGCTCATCTGAAGCATACAGAGGGCGGGGATTTTCGTCAGGCAACTTACCGTGCCGTTCGTCAGGGGCTGAAAAAAGGGACAAGCATACTTTTGGAACCGGTTTATGAATATCAGCTGGAAGTGCCTTCAGATGTGGTAGGGCGTGCCATGTCTGATCTGCAGAGGATGCAGGCAGACTTTGAACCGCCGGAGACGGACGGGGAGACGGCTGTTCTTAAGGGAAAGTCGCCGGTTGTTACGATGCGGGACTATCAGACGGAAGTGGTTGCTTATACGAAGGGCAGGGGACGACTTTTCCTGCAGACGAAAGGATATGAGCCATGCCATAACACCGAAGAAGTGATTGCCCGGATAGGCTATGATTCGGAAGCGGATTTGGAGAATCCTACCGGCTCGGTATTCTGCGCGCATGGCGCCGGATTCAACGTAAGTTGGAACGAAGTGGAAGATTACATGCATACGGAGCCGTATATGAAGAGAAAAGAAGAAAATACTGTCAGCGCCGCTTCCGTATCTCGGTATGTAAGTGATGAGGAATTGGATGAAATCTTTGAGAGAACCTACGGACCGGTAAAAAGAGATAAGAACAAATTCAGCCGTAAAATCAGAGCCGATTATGAACCGGTGTACAGAGGAACTCAGAAGAAAGCAAGCGAGGCAGAGAAGGAATATCTTTTGGTGGACGGCTACAATGTCATATTTGCTTGGGAGGACTTGAAAGAGCTCTCAAAAGTGAATATTGAGGGAGCCAGAAATAAATTGATGGATATCCTATGTGATTACCAAGGATATAAGAAATGTACATTGATTCTCGTCTTTGATGCGTATAAGGTTCCGGGGAATGCCGGCCAGGTGTTAAAATATCATAATATCCATGTTGTGTATACGAAAGAAGCGGAAACGGCAGATCAGTATATCGAAAAAACGGTTCATGAAATCGGACATAAATACAAAGTAACGGTGGCAACGTCTGATGCGTTGGAGCAGATGATTATTATGGGAGCCGGAGCAAACCGTATATCAGCAAAGGGGCTTTTGGAAGAAATTCTTACTGTGAAACAGGAAATACGGGAAGAATATCTTGAAAGGACGAAAAAAAGCAGCCGGTATTTGTTTGATAATCTGTCTGAAGAGACGGCGGCGCTTATGGACGATGTACGGAAAGGAAGAAGGACTATGGATTAGATAATATTGCGATTTTCAGAGATGTTTTTGTGTCTGAAAATTATTTATAATAATATGTGTAACAAATTTGACAAAATCGTAAAAAAATAGTAAAATATTAGAACATCCAATAGGTCTGTAAAACATACGGCCAATAATGATTATTGAGGAAAGGTAAATATGAAAACAAAGTTAAAAAAATTGCTGCTGGCAGCGTTAATCTGTGTCTGTGCCGCGGGAACTGTTTCACCAGTGCCTGTTAGTAATGCAGACAGTATGTCGGATATGGAAGGGAAGTCCTCCGAGCTGAAAAAGCAACTGAATAATATCAATCAGGAACTTTTGGAGGTTGGAAGCCAGATTGCGGAAAACGAGACGAAGATGGCGGCTATAGAAGACGAAATCGTAAAAACGCAGGAGCAGCTGGCAATTGCCAAGAAAAATGAGGAAGCACAGTACGGAGATATGAAAGTCCGTATTCAGTACATTTACGAGAATGACAGCGAAACTTTGCTTGCATTGATTCTTTCGGCAGAAGATATGTCAGACTTTGTGAATAAAGTTGATTTTGTGCAGACTCTGAGTGACTATGACAGAAAAATGCTGGAGGAGTTAGAAGCTCTGAGCGCAGCAATCAAGAGTGAAGAGCAGCATCTTAAGGAACAGCAGGCAGCATACGTAGAATTGGAAGATGAATTGAGCGTCCAAAGAGAAAAGCTGAAAGCCAAAGCAGCGGAAACCTCTACTGATTTGGCAAGTGTGTCGGCTAAGATTCAGGCTATGAAAGAAGAGCAGGCGAAAGAGCAGGAAAGGAAGCGGGCTCAGGAGGCTGCTGCAAAGGCAAACAGCAGCACACAAAATAATTCTTCGAGTTCTTCGGGAAATAAAAAACCATCCTCTCCCTCGGGTTCAATAAGTTCGGGAGGATCGTCCGGGTCATCAAGCGGCGGAGGTTATAAATATCCGTCAGGACCGGGAGTTCTTACTCCGTCAAAAGGAGTAAATTGGTTTAACGGACACAGGGAAACATGGTATTCACAGAAAGTGCTTCCGGGAAACGGACTCAGGATTCCTGGACGCCATGTAGCATCTGACGGAACAATCCGTGATGCAAACGGATATATTTGCGTGGCAAGCAGCGATTATGAAAAGGGAACGATTGTGCAGACATCTTTAGGGCCTGGAAAGGTTTACGATACAGGATGTGCATCCGGTACCATTGATATTTACACTGACTGGTAGGAAAACGTGTATACGGCACTATAATGACATATATGTTGTTATAGTGCCTTTTTATATCACAGAAGAATGACAGTAAGGAGAATCTGATTGTAATGTTGAAGTTAGCTACAGTTTTTAGCGGCATAGGCGCTATAGAACATGCCTTGGACAGGATGCAGATAGAGCATGAAATAGTATTTGCATGCGATAACGGCGATGTTGAGTTGGAATTGCCCAAGGTAAGTATTGATATAGATTCGATAGATAAGGAACTTAAATCGTTAAGGCATTCAGTAAGAGCAGTAGAGGAAATCATCGATTATGCTTCACAGCTGGACGTTATGATTACCGGAGTAGAAAATGAGTATGAAAAACTGCTGAATGAATTGGCAGTGGATAAAGAATATCACGAATTAGTAAATAATGCTGTTATAGATTTGCCGGCTGAAATAAGGAATGCCATTTCTGAAACAACCGTGTCAAAGAAAAAGAAGTATCAAGAACTTGAAAGATTATTAAAAAATGCGTCGGAGAAAATGGAGTCGAAATTATTTTTGGTATTAAGAATTGGGGTGACGCTGAAAGAAGATAGTTTTATATGTTCATCAGAGAATATTACTGCGGTTATTAACAAATATAAAAAGTGTGCAAAGCGAATGATAAAGTCAGGGAGAGATATTTCAGAAAGGCTTAAGATGCTGCACGATAAGTTATTCTATCTTAATACGACTAATGAGCTAAGGAAGCTGAATTCTTATGAAGAGAGAAAACACTATGTGGACAAGATGTATGCCGGCAGGGAATCTCAAAATAAAGTAAGACAAAGTTATATGGCAAATTATAAAATTGATGCCGAGAACTTTCATTGGAATGCGGCATTTCTTGATGGAAAGCAGTATGAAGGAAAAGTAGATTTATTTGTAGGGGGCAGTCCATGTCAGTCTTTTTCGTTGGTTGGTAAGCAGAGAGGACTTGAGGACACCCGGGGAACTCTTTTTTATGAATATGCAAGACTGATAAAGGAAATACAGCCTAAAGTGTTTATTTATGAAAATGTAAAAGCAATCTTAAGCAATGACGAGGGAAGAACATGGGAGACGATGAAGGAGGTATTCCGCTCGTCCGGATACAGGGTTTATTATACTTATAATGGGAAGCCGTCAGTCTTGAATGCCCGTGATTATGGAATTCCCCAGAATAGAGAAAGAATGTTTGTCGTGGGATTCCGGGCTGATATTGAATTGAAACAGGAATTTGAGTTTCCGGCAACGGTTCCTCTTGATAAGAGAATGCAGGATTTTCTTTTGGATAATGTATCGGGTGCGTATTATCTGCCTAAAAAGGGCGTGGAATTTGTTACAAGCGAGAAAAATCTGACAAAGAGATATACGCAGATTGACGGAGAGGTTGCCTTGTGCCAAAAAAAGAATCAGCAGTTTAACTGGCACGGAGACTTTGTATTTGTTGAAGAGAATAAAGACATGGAAAAAACAATGGAGGATTTAGAAAAGTATTTCTTATCTGAAAAGGTTGAAAAGTATGTTATGGCAACGGGTACAAAGAATTTTTATTCCCGGCCTCAAACGGATTTGGAAGTGGCGCGGCCTCTTTTGACTACCATGCATAAAATGCACAGAGCCGGTGTGGATAATTATGTTCATACAAATGGAAGATTAAGGAAATTAACGCCGAGGGAATGCTTGAGGCTGATGGGATTTTGCGACAGCTTTGAAATTGTGGTATCGGATACTTCAATGTATCAGCAGGCGGGGAATTCCATTGTAGTGGATGTTCTGATTGCAATTATGAAACAGATAATGAAAGCTCTTGGGACAGAGTTTAAAGAGTAGGAGGGGTTAGGTTGGCAAAATCAAATTATGTTGTAAAGGGGATTCCATCGAGTTTTGTATTCAGCGATATGAAATTGCTTGATGATAAGGGCGTCGGTGAAGCGAAACTCTTTGTCGGAAACAAACGAAAAGAAGGCGAAATAGATCGGTTCTTTGCGTTCGGTTCAGGGATGACATATAGATTTGATAAACAGAATATGCTTGAATATTTGCTTCAGGTAAAGATGGAGTATGCATACCAGAATATGAATCGGTACAAGGCGGCAAATCTTGTAAAATGGAATGAGCTTTACGACTCGATTCTTGAGATGGACAATGAGCAGTTTGTGATAGATTTGAACAAATTCACGGATAACAGCAGATATTATGTGCGGGCAGACGAGGATTTGTTCAAGAAGACTTTTAGAAAAATGGCAGTACCGAAACTCACGGATTTAGTTTTTGAAAAGGATGATGAGAGTCGTGAGATTGTTTTAAATCTACAAGTTAATTATGAATTTGAAAAGACGGATGCTGCTTTGGAAAATGAATACAAATATGCGGCTCAAATTGTTAAGAACTATATATCCGAGAATGGATTTGAGATGCCGGTAACGGAGGAGGAAGTAGAACAAAGCCGTCAAGAATTCCTGAGGAGGTTTGCGCCTGAAAAATTAGCTGATTTGACTGATGACGAGCTGCTTGGCAGAATATTTTATACCAGTGGGGACAATTCAGAAGCGCTCTGCTACTGGCTGGAGAAAAATAACGACTGCCATACAAACTTCGGAAGTATTGCGGGAGGTTATGCCTTTAAGTTTGGACTGTTCCAAAGAAAGAAAACAGGCGTATGGACGGCAGGAAGTTCACAGAAGCCGCAGGAGCTGTCAGAGGAAGAGGCGCTTGAAATGGGTAAGTCTGCGAGAGATGCTCTTGTGAAGGGTGTTGAGATTATCCGCAGTGCAGAACTGAATTCTTTGGAAGCGTATGAAAAGCTTGATGATGATCTTAGAAAACAGCTCGGAGAGCAGCATTATAATAAAACATGGTTTCATAAATATTTTGCAATGGTCTGCCCGGACAAATTAAGTTGTTATCACAAGGAGGATTGGCAGAGACATGTTCTTTATGGACTGGGAATTAAGCCAAGTGAAAAATATTATGCCCGCAGCGGACAGATTGCAATGATTGAGAATTATGCAGGTCTTTCCTACAGACTCTTTTCCTCAGCCGTCAGGGACAAGTTTGGCGATCCAAAGAAATTTGTTCGTATAGGCACATCTGATAACGAAAGAAGTTATATACAAGAATGGAAACAGCAATCTGTTGTAGGTGTTGGATGGAGGGCATTGGGAACTCTTGAAGATTATAAGGCGGGAGACGGGTTTAATAAGTCGGCTGTCGCTGCTAAACTCCGGGAAGAATATTATAAGAATGACGCCAATACGGCATCGAGAAAAGCGGGAGAGATTATTCGTTTTTATAATACAGATGAAAATACAATATTTGTAGCAATGGCAGGAGAGAAATTGATAGCTTTTATCGACGAAATAGGCGCTTATTTTTATGATGCAAATACAGCTATGTCTCATTTAAAGCCGGGACACTGGCATATGCATTTTGAAGAGGGAGAGCTGCTGCCAAATAAATCGGAGGGAAAACGTACCTCCTGTTATGAACTGGCAGACGAAGAGAATCTGTTGTTCCTTTATCAAAGATATTATTATGGAGAATATTATGGAGAAGCGGAACTTCAATATGAAACGGCAGTGGATAAGGACGAGAAAACAGATATATCCCTTATCTACAATACGTCTATTGAGACAAAGCATGAGAGGAACCGTATTATCTTTGGAGCTCCGGGAACGGGTAAGAGCTATGCTTTAAAAGAAGACTGTGAAAAATTAATGGAAGATGACGGTTCCTATGAACGGGTAACATTCCATCCGGATTATTCATACTCACAGTTTGTAGGAACATATAAGCCTATTATGGACGATGGGAACATCTGTTACGATTTTGTGCCGGGACCGTTTATGAGAGTTTATGTTGAGGCTCTTAAGAGCGCCAGGACGGGGACGCCAAAGCCTCATCTGCTTTTGATTGAAGAGATTAACAGATCGAAACCTTCGGCTGTATTCGGCGATGTATTCCAGCTTTTGGATCGTGATGATGACGGAGTCAGTGAATACGAGATTCAGACATCCGAGGATATAAGAAGATATCTTGCATCAGCCCTTGACGTTCCGATTGACAGTTGTAAGAAAATTCGTATACCCAACAATATGTTTATTTGGGCAACCATGAACAGCGCCGATCAAGGGGTATTTCCCATGGACACTGCTTTCAAGAGAAGATGGAGCTTTGAGTATATTGGAATTAATGAAAATGAAGATAAGATTGCCGGAACCGGGAAGATTGCGCTTGCGGGTTCAGATGATCTGATTTCGTGGAACGTTCTGCGCAGGGCTGTCAATGCAAAAATGTCCTCCGGTGATTTTAAGATTAATGAGGACAAGCTTATGGGACCTTTCTTCCTGCCGAAGCATGTGACTGCCTCTGATGAGAACGGCATGATTATAGACAAAAATAAATTTATTAAAGTGTTTAAAAACAAGGTAATTATGTATCTTTATGAAGATGCAGTCAGACAAGGAAAGCATAGATTCTTTGACGGCTGTGACAGCAGTAAATATTCTTCTGTATGCGAAGCGTTTGATAAGATTGGCATCGGAATCTTTGGAGCGGATTTTCGAGAGACGTTTTATGACACACAAGGGGATGAAATGTAATGAAAATAGTTTCAAGCTATGTTAGGGAGCAGAAACGCTACACGAAGAATGATCTCAAGAGAATGTTTTCTTTTGACGAATCCGGAGTAGAAAAGTTTATAAAAAATCTGAAATCCTACGGAGTGCTTAAAAGTGTAAAGAATCATGCAAAACAGCTTGAAATGTCCGACTTGATGGATGAGGATATTGAAGTCGCGGATGAAACCGCTGAAAGCGGAGATTGTCTGTATGTTTTTACTTATGTAGGAATTATTACCTGCGGCAGCAGAATCATCAAGGTATATCCAAAGTATCTGTTGTCCAAGGAATGCGAACCGCTTATGGAGATGAAACAGGTTATTAAAGTTTTGGAGAGATACAGCCGTTCTAAAGAACAGATTATAAATGTGTTTAACGGGGACGGAGAAAACCGAAGTTTTAATATTCTAGCCGTTATTTTGTTCTTCTTAAACGATTATTATGAATATGGCGTCTATATGAACAGCCAGAATGTCATTGAGATAAACGGGGACGGAGAAATCCTATGGGGAAAGACTATTGATGAAGGCTTTGCTTTGATTGAAGATAACAGACCGTATTATATGGAGCTATATACAGAAAAGACCATTGATGATGATATGGACTATTTCAAAAGGCTTCATGAATGTATATTGACGGAATGCTCAAAGCAGCTTTGCGAGGCCCAGTTGGACCAATTGTTTGACATGGATGCCCTTGAACTTACCGAGGAGACATTATCAGATTTTGGGAACCGGGATTATATACTTGAACGTATTTTTAAGGAATTGAGCGTACAGTTTAATACTCATAGGCAGGTTCTCCTTAAAACTATTTATACATATATTTCACAGGATAGGAAGATGCTTGAGGAGGACGACGGCATCAGTATGTATGGAACAACGACCTATTATGATGTATGGGAAACAGTTTGTGCAGAGGTATTTGATAATAAACTGAAGACAGAGCTGGGACAGCTTAAAATGTCCGTTCCTTTAGCGGAAGAGTTTCAGGATAGAAAGAGAGAAGATTTGCTTCACATTATTGGAAAGCCCGTTTGGGAAGGGAGCGATACGCTAGAGGAGGCGGAAGGTACGTTGATTCCTGATATTATCAGCATACTTCAGTTTGATGGAGCAGATTATTTTCTGATATTTGACGCGAAATATTATAATCTTCAATTAGAACGGGGTAAGGCACTTCGCGGAAATCCCGGCGTGGGAGATGTGACAAAGCAGTATTTGTATCAGCTCGCTTACCAGGATTTTATTAAAGCACATAATATTAAAACGGTAAAAAATTGTTTTTTAATGCCTACGGAGGGCGAGGAAATAATAAAGAAAGGCACGGTTAAGCTGCTGATGTTAGAGGCTTTCGGATTGGAGAATATTCAGATAAGGCAGATACCGGCGGCAATGCTGTATGATTGCTATCTTGCAAGAAGAAAACTTGATATTGGTTTATTGGAATTGTAAAAAAGGTATTGACTCTGACATTATGTAATAGTTTATGCTATGATTACCACAGGGAAAGAGGTGATCGCGATGATGACAGTACATGAGGTCAGCAAAATATCAGGAGTAAGTATACGTGCTCTTCATCATTATGACAATATTGGACTTCTGCCGGCCACAGAAGTTTCTGAAGCGGGTTATCGTTTGTATGACGACACAGCGCTTCAACGACTGCAGTCTATTTTGCTGTTCAAGGAACTGGAGTTTTCACTGAAAGAGATTAAAGAGATTTTGGAAAGTCCTGATTTTGACTGGAGAAAGGCTTTGGAGCAACAGATTCATTTACTGGAGCTTCGAAAAGAACATCTACAGAATCTGATTGATCTTGCCTGTGGAATAAAAGAGATTGGAGTAAATGTAATGAATTTTGAAGCGTTTGATACAAGAAAAATTGATGAGTATGCCGCTCAGGCGAAAGCGTCTTGGGGAAAGACGGAGGCTTATAAGGAATTTGAACAAAAATCAGCCGGACGCAGTAAGGAGACACAGCACAAATTGAATATTGAAATGATGGAAATTTTTGCCGAATTCGGCAGGATAAAGGAACAAAGTCCTAATGGAGAAGAGGCAAGGGAATTGACAAAAAGGCTGCAGAAGCATATAACAGAAAATTATTATACCTGTACTAATGAGATTTTACAGGAACTTGGAAAAATGTATGCCGGTGGCGGCGATTTTACTGTAAACTTTGATAAGGTAGGCGGCGAGGGAACCGCAGTGTTTGTAAATGAAGCAATTCAGGTTTATTGCCGATGATATGGTAAAATATTATGTCGTGATAATAAGAAAACATAGATTGCATAAGAATGCGAGGTAAGGAAATGCTCGAAAATAAATTGGGTATCACAGATTCAGCAGAATTGGCAAGAGCAGAAGAAAAAATCAGCAAGCTAAAAGCTGTCGAAATGTTTGAAATCGGATTTTTGGAAAAATTGGAACCTGGAACATATAGAAGTCTTGCAATGATTCATAAATATCTATTTGATGAAATCTATGATTTTGCAGGTAAGCTTCGAAAGGTCAATATCTCAAAAGGAAGTTTTAGATTTGCGCCGCTTATGTATTTGGAAGCGGCGTTACGGGGTATTGATAAAATGCCGCAGTCTACTTTTGATGAAATCGTTGAAAAATATGTAGAAATGAATGTTGCACATCCGTTTAGAGAAGGAAATGGAAGAAGTACAAGAATATGGCTTGACTTAATGTTGAAGAAAGAGATTGGTTATGTAGTTGACTGGAGCAAGGTTGATAAAGAGGATTATTTGCTTGCCATGGAGCGAAGCCCCATAAAAGATATTGAAATTAAGTTTCTTTTGAAAAATGCGCTGACAGATAGTATTCATGATCGGAAAATTTACATGAAGGGCATTGACCACAGTTACTACTATGAAGGTTATTATGTATTTAAGACCGAAGAGCTATAAAGGAGGAACGACTTATGGATCCAATTGACTTAATACGAGATAAGTTCTCACAGGACTGTACGGTTGATACAGTCTTACATTTGCTCATGGCTCATTTCGATCTAACCAAAGAAGAAGCGCAGGCTAAGATCGATGAGTATTTTGAAATTGTGGAAGGATACAGTAATATGCCCTGATGAAGATATGTCCGGGATAGTCAGGCTCTGTTGGGCACTGAGAAAGGAGCTGTAAAGTTAAAAATATGACAGAAAGACAAAAACTAATTGCACAGAAATTAGCCATACAATCCGCTAAAAACAAGCTAAAGCAGCTATGCGGCGTCACTGTATCAGAGCTTTACGAAGAAAACCAAAATCCGGCCTTGAACGAACTGACCGCAGCATATCTTTCTACATTTGCGGATAATCCAGAACCATACAGCAGGCTGCCCTATAAATCTTCCGAAGAAAAGATCTGCTCATGGATCATTGACACTATGGAACTAAAAGAACAGGGAGAGTATTTTTATTACTGCGGTTTATGGAGCAAAATTAAACTATTAGATCTAAAATGCGCTGTGGCCTCTTTGTGGCGGAGGGAGAAAAACGTGTCAGGTTTTTTGTTTGCGGAAACAGATTTAAGCCGTATGATGGAATGCGGTCTTGATTCCCGGGATGAGTACCATTTTTTAATCGACATTTGGACTTTGGGACACAGTGTCTGTCTTTAATTACATTTAGGAGGGATATCATGGCAAAACGACCGGTATTTTTTATCCGTCAGAAAAAAGTTGTACAGGATTTATTTTCATTTGAATGGTTTCCTGGATTTTCAATATCTCAAAAGCAAAAGTCTATAGAAAGTCTGCATCATGCAATCCTAAAAGCAGATGCAGACGCAAGGCCATTAGAAATCAGCACGAAGAGCAAAGACGCTATCGGAGTAAAATTAAGTGCATTCAATCTCAGGTTAAATAACTATACTCTCGAGAATGTTTTTCAAAGTGCTAAAGTTTTTGCAAACGGCGGTCCTTATCCTGATTTACTCAATGTGCCGCCGAAAGCGGCCAAACGGGATGAACGGCTGCATAATTCTGGAAACCTAAAAGCTTTTCGTTATCAAAATGAGGATTTTCCTTTAATTCCCAAAACAGTATTCTATGATTTCATCTATATTGCTGCGGTAAAAAATTCATTCACAGCGGACGAAATCAAAGAAATTTCAAGTTATAATTACTTTACCGATATTGAGTTTAATCCTACGAAAAGCATCAATACTCAGGCGAGAGCTGCTGCGATGATCAGACTTCTGCTTGATGAGTATGGGGATTTACCGGATTTTTTAAAAGAGGATTTTATACAATATCACAAAGAACATATCGTTTACGATACCTTGATTTAGAGAGGAGCTAGTATCATGGATTTACAAGAGAGCGCATTTGCGCTTGCCAGGCACCTTCACGATGAAAATATTATAAAACTGGATGATTTGAATCAATTAAAAAATGAGACTTATGAGGAAATTGTTTTATTAATCAGGCAAAAACTTCAAGAAACCTATCCGCAGACAAAATTAAAACGCATGATGAAAAGCGTTCATTTTGCAAACGGTTTCTCGGATGAGCGCATGAAACGGGGTGCGTTTATTCTCACGGATGAAATTGAGCAATATCTGACTTTCAATAAATTCCTTGACCACGATGCATCTGTTGAATTTTTTAATAATAAAATTACCTCTACCGGTTTTGTCATAAATCCAACTTCTCTAGTCGAGGTTGAATTTGAAAGCCTATGCATCTGCAAAGGGCGGAAAATGTAAAAGGAGATTATTCGTATGTTAGAAAATAAACATCATTTTGAATTTCTTCAATTGTATAAGACTTTCCTTTTTATAAAATGCTTATGGCTTCATTTAAAGTTGATGATGAAAGAAACCGCTTTTACGAGATTTAATGAAGAATTCTATTGTGGAATTTAGTTACATGAATGAAAAACGTCCGATTACTTGGTGATTAAACAGAATGATAAATTCTTTAGGTTAGAATCGATGATGGGGTAAACGAAAAAGCAGTTTTGAC
>CANAZK010000009.1 GCA_947366105.1 uncultured Lachnospiraceae bacterium
GAGCGATTACATGGGAGGAATAGCAGGATATATTTTGGCGGGGGGAAAGAACAGCCGCATGGACGGGAAGAAGAAAGCATTTCTTATGAGGGAGGGCATCCCCTTTTGGAAATGGATTGCGAATGCCATGGAGCCTTTTGAATGCGTATATATTTCTGTGGAAAATCGGCAGCATTATATGAACAAAGGAACATGGGATTTTGCACCATACAGTATGATTGAAGATGTTTTTGCGGATATGGGACCGATGGGGGGCATTTTAAGCGGTCTGTTGACATGTGAAGAGGATGCATTGCTTGTGGCGACTTGTGATATGCCTCTTGTGAGCAGAGAGATGCTTCTTAAATTAAAGGAAGAATACGAAAAGAAAGGGCGTCCGGTATTCTATGCGGTACATGGAGAACCAGCGCCGTTTCCGGGAGTATATACTAAGGATATGCTTCGGGAACTTCAGAACAGGGTGAATGCGAACAATCTCAGAATGATGGATTTTCTCTCTGCTTTTAAATCAGAGTATGTGCTGCTTGAAAGAGATCAGGCAGAAAGAGAATGGGAGAATATAAATACGATGGAGGAATACAAGATTTTTTCGGGAGCAAAACATAAAGTGACGGTAGAAGAGGCGGTGGGCAGTCTTACGAGAACGATTGCACGGATAGAGGATACGGAAGAGGTAACCATCTTGGAAGCCGTGGGAAGAACGCTGGCGGAGGATATCAGGGCAAAGTGCAGCCAGCCGCCGTTTCCGCGTTCCCCCCTTGACGGATATGCCGTCCGGGCGCTGGACACGAAAGGTGCGTCGAGGAATCAGGGCGTTCGGCTCAAAGTCATTGACAAGATATATGCCGGCGGGGCATCGCATTGCAGTCTAGGTGAAAGGGATGCGGTTCGTATTATGACAGGCGCGCCGATACCGAAAGGCGCAGATGCAGTTATTCGACAGGAAGATACGAGCTTTTTAAAGGAAGAGCATGGGGACGGCGTTACAATCTATGCCGAACTTTCGCCGTATCAAAATTACTGTAAGGAAGGCGAGGATTTTCATGCGGGAGACCGGATTCTTGCAAAGGGAACCGTTCTTCATGCGGCGGAAGCCGGAATACTTGCAGCTGGGGGATATAATTTGGTAAAGGTTCAGAGAAGAATTCGCGTTGCGGTATTCACAACGGGTAATGAACTTGTGGAGCCGGGGAATGTACTTGAAGAAGGGACGGTATATAATTCTAACCTATATTTGATTGTTGCAAGACTAAAAGAATTGGATACGGAAGTGATTATGCAGCGTCAGATAGCAGATGAAGTTTCGGAACTTTCGGGGGCAATCAGAGAAGCCGCATTAACGGCGGATGTAATATTAACCACAGGCGGGGTATCTGTGGGAGAGAAAGATATTGTGGAACAGGCGTATCATGAAATAGGCGCGGAAATCTGTTTCCACGGAGTGAAGATGAAGCCGGGATCGCCTATGATGGGCGGAAAATATAAAAAGTCTGTGATTATCAGTTTTTCGGGGAATCCTTACGGTGCATTTGTAAATATGGAACTTTTTCTAAAACCTGTGCTGGAAGTATTGTCAGGAAATCAGAAGTACCGGGGAAAGTTCAGAGAAGGAATTTTAGAAGAAGACTTTTTGAAAATATCGCCGACGCCTCGTTTTGTACGGGCAAACTGGAATAACGGCAGGGTAAGACTTGCTTCAGGTAATGCTTCGGGCGTTTTAAGCACCCTTTCGGGGTGCAACTGTCTTCTGAGAGTATCTGAAAACGGAAACGGCCTGAAAAAGGGGGAGACGGTATGTGTGAGAATGCTGTAAAAAAGCCGTTTCTATTTGCCGTAAGCGGTTACAAAAATACGGGAAAAACAACGTTGATTACAAAATTGATTCCGATATTGCAGGAGAGAGGCTGTCAGGTGGCGGTCATCAAGCATGACGGTCATGACTTTGAGAGCGATGTGCCGGGGACAGACAGCTTCTGTCATAAGAAAGCGGGGGCGTACGGAACGGCAGTATTTTCAAAAAATCGTTTTTCAGTAACGAAGGAATGTAAAGATATTACAGAGAAAGAATTGGCGCTTTTATTTCCGGAGGCAGATATTATATTGCTGGAAGGGTTTAAGAACAGTGAACATCCTAAATATGTATGTAATTATCCGGAAGAAGTGCCGGAACCGAAGGAAGTGGCGGATATCATTATGAGCCTTAAAATAATAACAAATGAAAATATATCTGATTGCGTTAAATAAATAACAAATTAATTATCGAAAAATAGATTGTTAAAAAATATTCAAAAGTTCTTGAAATCCATCTGAAAAGGAGTATAATAAAGATATGAGTAAAACGGATTATATTTTCAGGAGGTAAGAGCTTATGAAATTAGAACAAAGCAATTTAATTGTAAAACGTCCGCACAAAGAAGTATACAAGTGTGAGGAAGGCATCGTAAAGATATTTGAGAAAAGTCATCCAAAGTCAGATGTTCTTAATGAAGCACTCAATACGGCAAGAGTTGAAGAAACCGGTCTTGAGATTCCGAAGGTGAAAAGCGTAACGGAAATTGACGGCAAATGGGCGCTTATTATTGAACACAAGGCGGGTACAACATTAGAAGAGATGATGAAAATGGATCCGGAGAATATGACAAAATATATGGATGACTTTGTAGAACTTCAGCTTCAGATTCACAGCAAGAAGGCTCCGCTTCTTAATAAATTAAAGGATAAGCTGACGCGGCAGATTAACGGTTTGAAAGAACTGGACGCCACTGCAAGATATGATCTTCTCACACGTCTTGAAAGTATGCCGAAGCACAATAAGGTGTGTCACGGGGACTTTAATCCGAGTAACGTAATAGTAGGAAAGAACGGTAAAATGACAGTGGTGGACTGGGCCCATGCGACACAGGGAAACGCAAGTGCAGACGCGGCAATGACCTATCTGTTGTTTGCTCTAAAGAACCAGGAAACAGCAGATTTATATATGAACACATTCTGTAAGAAGAGCGATACAGCGAAACAGTATGTGCAGCAGTGGCTGCCTATTGTAGCGGCTGCGCAGCTCACCAAAGATAATGAGTTGGAAAAAGATTTCCTTATGAAGTGGATTAATGTTTTTGATTATCAATAGTGTATACATGTAGAAAGAATATCTCTTGGGGCGCCCTCCGTAAGGAAGGCGCCCATCACTTTTCTGCTTAGTATATTTTCAAGCTGCCTATTTTACCGTCCTGTAGTTCGATTCTTCCCTCTTCTTTTACTTCATTTCCGTCCACATCTAAAGTAACCTTGAACTTATATGCTGAATTGTCTTTAAAAATATTTACTTTCTTCACTTCACATTCCTTGCTGTTCGTATGCATGTCATATGCGTACCAATAATTTACCCCGACAAATTCCTGAAAAGCGGAATCGGTAAAATATTTTCCGTATACATTTTCCAATTCTTTCATTGTCTTTTCGGAAGCTTCCTTTGAGGCAGCTTCTGTTTCTTCATCAACACCTTCGCCCATAATCACAGCGCTGTCTTCCGATGATTCAAACAATGCTGCAAGCTTCTGATTGTCTTCTGATTTTCTAAACCATGTATGCAAGAAATCATCTACTAATTTCTCATCACTCCCTGGTTTGAGAACAAACACCAATACAACCACTGCAACCGCAATTACAACTCCTAAAATTCCTGCATATTTCTTATTCATAACTATTTCTCCTCTCAAATAATCGGTATGTTCATTTATGTCTATATATTAACAACATTTATAAAGGAAAGCTTTATTGCTTCCCTTTTTTATATTGAGGTAACTAATACAATTTATTTCCATTTAAAACCTAATGCAAAAGGATCATTAACCGTAGTAATTGTACCAATTGATTTTGTATACATTATAACACCAATTCCTACTTCATATCCCGGATTCCAAGTTGCATATTTCCCCCAAGGTAGTGATGGATATAAAAATTGATTAGTTTCTGTGATAACTACAACCTTACAATTTTCGCATTGTCCCGCTTGTCCTGTAAGTCTTAGAACTTTACTCGGATAAGCACCATAATAAACCCATCCTGATCCCTTTCCTCTCATCAAATGATAAGAACCATTGGGACAACTGGAAATGTACTTTGGCTCAATCTTTGGAACAGAATCATCAATTCCGATACCAATCTCTGTTATCTGTTCATCTGCTGCATTGACAGAAAGGATTGAACCGAGTATCAGAGATAAACTTATTACTAATGCCAATAAAATTTTTAATTTTTTCATACTTTTCCTCCTCCTTTTCCTTTTATAATTTTAATAAGCTTGTTTTTGTACTTTTATTATAGCAAAACAGCAGACAGACGGCAAGATTTTGTGAAAAATGTACAATTTCTGTCAGCGATACACAAGCATATAAACAATTTGAAAATGCAGTAGTTGTTCCTATTATATACGCTATAATACCTCCTTATATACTGAAGTTAATATATAACATAAAAAAAATTCTATTTCTAAAATCTACCCCATAAATAGCGAAATTTAAGGAAATCAGTATATTTCTATCTAGGGTAAACGGTCTCGGAAAGGTGTCCGCGTCCATAATTAAAATCGGGATTGCGCCATTTGGACTTGCCATGTCGCCTAATATATATCTGATTATTATAAATCGCTTTTCCATTTCTTATGGGGGGAGAGCCTGCTATCGCTACCTATGCCTGCATCGCATATGTTATCTGTATTATATATTTGATATTGCAAGGAGTAGGCGACGGAAGTCAGCCTTTACTCAGGCAACAATACGGCGAGAAAAATTTTGACAAATTGAAAAGCACAAGAAAAATGGCGTATGGATTTGCAATGCTCCTGTCCTTAATCGGCTGCGTCATTATGTATTTGACAAAGGGAAGCCTCGGAGTTTTGTTCGGCGGTCAGATAATGATATGGTGGAGTACGGTTGGTTAATTGAAAATCACTCATTTCAAAAGATATGGCGGTATCAGGAGGATATCGCCATATCTTTTTTGTGGAATAGGAAATTCCTTTGGAATCTTATTCCATAAAAAACACACTTCGTGTGAAGATGCGCAGCTCGCGGAGAGGAATTTATTGCTTCGCAACCGCTCGCGCGCGGAGAATGTGCAATGCACATTCTTTTTTAGTAATCTTAAATGAAAAATTGAAATTTTATATAAATTTTGATATTATTAAAAGGAATATATAGTATAATAGCAAGGGTGCATAGTGAAAAGATATGAAAAAGCAAATTAAAATGATCGGTCTTGATTGCGACGGGACCCTTTTAAATAACAATAAAGAACTGACGGAGTACAGCAGGGAGGTTCTGCTTCGGGCAATAGACCAGGGAATCATAGTTCTTGCAGCGACCGGACGTCCTCTTACCGGAGTACCGGAAGAAATATTGAAATTGCCGGGCATCCGGTATGCGCTTACCTCTAATGGAGCGCGCATCGTGGATCTTGAGAAGCAGGAAGTAATTTATGAAGCAGTCATGCCTGTGGATACGGCAAGAAAGGTGTTGGACGTTTTTGCACGATATGATACATATAAAGAAATATTCATAGCAGGGACCGGATATAGCTCTTCCTGTGAACTTGATAAGGTGGAACAGTATGTGCTGCTTGAGAGCATGGCGTGTTATATGAGAGCGTGCCGGGTTCCGGTGCGGGATGTGTATGAAAAACTGGAGCAGGGAAATAAACCGGTAGACAAGGTGCACGCTCTTTTCCGTAATATGGAGGAGCGGGAAAAAGCGTTCCGGGAGATAGAGGAGATTCCGGGAACAGCTCCTACGGGCGCTATGGCAAATAACATAGAGGTCAATGCATATGGTGTTAATAAGGGTGTCGGCCTTATCAAGCTGGGAGAGATTCTTGGAATACAAAGGGAAGAAATTATGGCATGCGGCGATGGAATGAATGATTTAGAGATGCTTCGGGAAGCCGGGGTGGGCGTCGCTGTGGAGAACGCCGTACAGGCGGTGAAAGACGCCGCGGATTATATAACAGATACGAATGAAAATGAAGGTGTTGCAAAAGCGATTGAGAAAATCGCATTAGCATAGGAGGGAAAGGAATGGAGATTTTTTTAGAGATGTTAAAGACGCTGCTGCTTGGAATTGTGGAAGGAATTACAGAGTGGCTTCCAATCAGCAGTACGGGGCATTTGATTTTGGTGAATCAAATGGTACAGTTGGATGCAAGTGAACAATTTATAAATATGTTTAATGTTGTAATCCAGCTTGGAGCAATTATGGCGGTTGTTGTGCTTTATTTCGGAAAGCTCAATCCATTTGCGCGGAGAAAAAGCAATAAACAGAAAATGCAGACATGGCAGCTGTGGGTTAAGGTAATAATTGCCTGCGTTCCGGCAGCGGTGATCGGAATCCCGCTTGACGACTGGATGGAGGAACATTTACATAATTCGCCGGTAGTTGCGACAACACT
The DNA here is from genome assembly GCA_947366105.1 of uncultured Lachnospiraceae bacterium. Classification (GTDB taxonomy): domain Bacteria; phylum Bacillota; class Clostridia; order Lachnospirales; family Lachnospiraceae; genus Faecalimonas. Next base: position 6,439 of record CANAZK010000009.1, read on the forward strand.
GATTATTTACGGTATTTTGTTTATTTTAGTGGAAAGGGCAAATAAAAAGAGAACGCCCGCTGTTACAAAGCTTCCCCAGCTTACCTATAGAGATGCATTGATTATCGGGGGCTGGCAGGTGTTGGCGCTGATACCTGGTACTTCAAGATCGGGGGCAACAATTGTAGGCGCGCTTCTTCTTGGAACGTCCCGTTATGTGGCGGCAGAATTTACATTTTTCCTTGCAATTCCGGTTATGTTTGGCGCAAGCGCGCTGAAAATTTTAAAGTTCATTTTAGAAGGAGTGGGAATAACAGGGCTTGAGGTGGCAATTTTAATTGTAGGCTGCCTCACTGCATTCATAGTATCTATACTGGCAATTAAGTTCCTGATGGGATATATTAAGAAGAATGACTTTAAGGTGTTTGGTGTATACAGAATAATTTTGGGTATTCTTGTATTGGGAACATTCTTTATTATGAAGTAAGTCTGAAATGATGAATAGTGCACAAGATAGGTGGTTATTTATGCAATAAATTGTGTAAATAACCACTTGCTTTTTGTGACCGGCGTGGTATAATATTCACCATGAATGAATTTTTATGCAAATATTGGAGGGAGAGATGATGAAAATGAAAAAAGTTTTAAGTTTGGTATTGGTCTGTGCGGCAGTATTTTCCATTACGGCATGTGGAAAGAAAGAGGAGACGAAGGACGACGGGAATACTTCTGAGACATTAATTGTCGGCACGGAAGCAGGTTTTGCGCCATATGAGTATATGAAAGGCAATGAAGTAGTCGGAATTGACATGGATATCTCGAAAGCAATTGCAGAAGAACTTGGCAAGGAATTAGAGATTAAGAATATGGATTTTGACGGCGCTCTTCTTGCAGTACAGCAGGGAAAGGTTGATTTTGTTGCGGCGGGCGTTTCGATTAATCCTGAACGTCAGGATGTGATGGATTTCTCACATGAGTATGTAAATTCAACGGAAGTCGTTGTTGTAAATAAGGAAAATCCTATGGTAAGTTCGGTTGAGGATTTGAATGGTAAAATTGTGGCAGTGCAGCAGGGCAATATCGCAGATATATGGGTGTCCAATACAGACAACTGTGAAGTGAAAGAGGTAAAGCGTTATACAAAGTTTGCGCAGGCAGCAGAGGATTTGAAGAACAGCAAAGTTGACTGTATCGTAATGGATCAGTTCCCGGCAGAAGAGTTAGTGGCGGCGAATCCGGAGCTTGTCGTATTAGACGGAACATTATTTGAGGACAAGTATGCGATTGCTGTGAAGAAGGGTAACAAGGAATTATTAGACCAGATTAACACTGTAATTGACAAATTAATTGAAGAAGGCAAAATAGAGGAATTTACAGCAAATCACGTACAGAGTAAATAACGAAAGGATACATCATAATGAAAGGAATTCTCTTATCAGGATTTTTCCAAAACTTTGCCGATGCGTTTTATAAAGCGGTGATAAAGGACCAAAGATATCTGGCGTATTTGGACGGGCTTAAGGTCACACTTTTGATTTCGGTTTTGGCAATACTTATCGGTACGGCTATTGGTCTTGTGGTTGCCGTTGTGAAAGTGGCATCGTCACAGAACAAGAAAATGTGGATACTGAATAAGTTATGTAATCTATATACAACGGTTATCAGGGGCACGCCGGTTATGGTTCAGCTTCTTATTATCTATAATCTTGTATTTACCGCAAGGGATACGAATGAGATTATTGTCGGAGCCGTCTGCTTTGGTATCAATTCAGGCGCATATGTGGCAGAGATTATAAGGGCGGGTATTGAGTCTGTTGACAGAGGACAGATGGAAGCGGGGCGCTCACTTGGGTTTAATTATATTCAGACAATGCGTTTTATCATTATTCCGCAGGCGATCAAAAATATTCTTCCCGCACTTGGAAATGAGCTTATTGTATTGATTAAAGAGACGTCGGTTGCAGGAGTGATTGCCGTAACTGATTTGACCAAGGCGGCGCAGTATGTTGGTTCAGTGACATGGGATGTACTTCCTCCTCTTTATCTGGCGGCAGCATGTTATCTTGTGATGACGCTTGGAATTACAAAGATTTTGGAGTATTTTGAAAGGAGAATGACGCAAGGTGATAATCACTAAAGACCTACAAAAATCCTTTGGCGGTAATCAGGTGCTTCGAGGAATTAACGAGCATATCGAAAAAGGCGAGAAAGTTGTAATTATCGGACCTTCAGGTTCGGGGAAGTCTACGTTTCTGCGGTGCCTGAATCTTTTGGAAGAGCCGACGGGCGGAGAAATCTGGTTTGAGGGAAATAATATTACGGATAAAGGAACGGATATTAATAAATTAAGGCAGAAAATGGGGATGGTATTCCAGCAGTTTAATCTGTTTCCCCACATGACTGTAAAAGAGAACATAACTCTTGCGCCTGTTCAGCTTGGAATTATGAACAGGGAGGAATCGGAGAAAAAAGCTTTAGAGCTTTTGAAGCGTGTAGGACTTCCTGAGAAAGCAGAGCAGTACCCAAAACAGTTATCCGGCGGTCAGAAGCAGCGTATCGCAATTGCTAGGGCGCTTGCCATGAACCCGGATGTGATGCTGTTTGATGAACCTACATCGGCGCTTGACCCGGAGATGGTGGGAGAAGTGCTGGAACTGATGAAGGAGCTGGCAGATGAAGGGATGACGATGGTTGTTGTGACTCATGAGATGGGATTTGCAAAGGAAGTGGCGACAAGAATATTGTTCATTGATGAAGGGGTAGTGAAGGAGCAGAATACTCCGAAGGAGTTTTTTGAGAATCCGCACGACCCACGGCTGAAAGAATTTTTATCAAAAGTTTTATAGAGGTATTTTACGGAGGCGGAAACGCCTCCTTTTTGTGTGAAAACATTCTATATTTCATTAACATTTGATAAACTTTGTTGACTTTAGAATTCAAAGAGAATATAGTGTGAAGCATATCATATTGAACGGCTCAATATGAAAGTATATTTGAAATGGGGAATCTGATATGAAAGAAAAATTACAACGGTTTATGATTGGACGTTACGGGGTGGATTCGCTGAACAAGTTTTTGCTCGGGGCGTCAATCGTTTTGATGATCATGTCGATGCTTACAAGGAGAGGAAATGCATTATATACACTTGCCTTATTGCTGTTAGCGTTCAGTTATGTTAGAATGTTTTCGAGAAACACTCAGAAAAGATACCAAGAGAATATAAAATTTTGGAATATAAAAAATAAGTTTTTGGGTTTCTTTAAAAAGCAGAGGTCTTATATGGAACAGAGAAAGACCCACCATATCTATAAATGTCCTACATGCAGACAGAAGATAAGGATTCCAAGAGGAAAAGGAAGGATTTGTGTTACTTGTCCTGCGTGTAAGACAGAGTTTATTAAAAACAGCTAGGAGAGGAAAGAGATGAGTATTTTATTCTTAGAATATCCAAAGTGCAGTACATGCCAGAAAGCAAAAAAGTGGCTTGAAGGCAAAGGCGTAGATTTTGAGGAGCGCCATATTGTGGAGAATAATCCGACGGCGGAAGAATTGAGAGAGTTCCATCAGAAGAGCGGACTGCCTCTTAAGAGATTTTTTAATACAAGCGGTTTAAAATATAAAGAGCTGCAGCTAAGGGATAAGCTTCCGCAGATGTCTGAAGAAGAGCAGTATGAGCTCCTTGCCACGGACGGAATGCTTGTAAAGCGTCCGCTGCTTGTGGGAGAGAATTTTGCGGTTCCAGGCTTTAAAGAGGCTTCATGGGAAGAGGTTTGCAAGTAATGAATTATGAAAGAATTCAGGTTGGGAGGTTCATAGAACGTCCCAACCGTTTTATTGCGCGTATAGAAATAAATGGGAATATAGAAACAGTACATGTGAAGAACACGGGACGATGCGCGGAGCTTTTAAGGCCCGGGGCAACGGTTTATGTACAAGAAAGCGATAACCCGGAACGCAAAACCCGATGGGATTTAATAGGTGTGGAAAAAAGCGGGAGAATGGTCAATGTGGATTCTCAGATACCTAATTATGTTGTAAAGGAATGGATTGAGACAGGGAATCTGTTTAAGTCACCGACGCTGATTAAACCGGAGAAAACATATGGCCAGTCAAGATTTGACCTTTATGTAGAAGAGGGAGAGCGGAAAGCATTTATTGAAGTGAAAGGCGTGACGCTTGAAGAGAATGGTACGGCACGTTTCCCGGATGCGCCCACAGAGCGGGGAGTGAAGCATGTAGAAGAGCTCTGCGGGGCAGTAAAGGACGGATATGAAGCATATGTTATATTTGTGATACAAATGCAGGGCATACGGTATTTTACCCCGAATGAGGCAATGCATAAGGCATTTGGAGATGCACTCAGAAAGGCGAAACAGACGGGGGTGCATATACTTGCTTATGACTGTAAGGTGAAAAAAGACAGTATTATAATGAATAAGCAGGTTCCGGTTATCCTGGAGCAGCCGCTTCTTATGGAGGCAGCGGAACCGATTACAGCTTGGTACAGAAAGAATCGAAGACAGCTTCCCTGGAGGGAACATTTAAGTGCGTACCGTGTATGGGTGTCGGAGATTATGCTGCAGCAGACCCGCGTGGAGGCGGTAAAGCCTTATTACGAAAGATTCATGCAGGAGCTCCCAACGGTAAAATCGCTGGCAGAAGCAGAGGAGGACAAACTTTTGAAGCTGTGGGAGGGGCTGGGGTATTATAATCGCGTGAGAAATATGCAGAAAGCGGCACGGCAGATTATGAAAGACTTCGGCGGAGAGTTTCCGGCAGACTACGACAGCATCCGTTCTCTTGCAGGAGTCGGCAATTATACGGCTGGAGCTATCAGTTCATTTGCATACGGAATTCCGAAACCCGCTGTGGACGGAAATGTTTTGAGAGTGCTTTCAAGAATACTTGGAAGTGATGAGGACATTATGAAGGCGTCTGTCAGAAGCAGAATGGAAGCGGCGGTGGAAGAGGTTATCCCAAGAAATGCTGCCAGTGAATTTAACCAAGGGCTGATAGAACTCGGCGCTTTGGTATGCGTGCCGAACGGCGTGGCGAAATGTGGGGAGTGTCCGGTAAGGCACATCTGTATTGCTCAAAAAGAAGACCGGGTGACTGAGCTTCCGGTGAAATCAAAGGCAAAGGCGAGAAAGATTGAAAAGAGAACAGTTTTCATCTTCAAGGACGGAGAGAAAGCGGCAATCCGCAAACGTCCGGGCAAGGGGCTTCTTGCAGGGCTGTATGAACTGCCGAACGAGACGGGGCATATGAGTGAAAACGAAGTGATTGCTTATTGCAAGAAAGAAGGCTTGACTCCTATCCGACTGAAAGCGTTGGGAGAGGCAAAGCATATTTTCAGCCATATCGAGTGGCATATGAAAGGATATGCGGTTCAATTGGATGAACTGTCCGAAAACTGTGCAGAAAGCATGGTATTTGTCCGTCCGGAGGAGGTAGAAAGAGAGTATCCCATTCCGGCGGCATTTGAAGCATATACGAGATATCTTGATATCAGGCTGGGGCCTGAGAAATAACAAAAGGACAGCGTATAAAAAGGCGATACTGCATTTAATGCGGCATCGCCTTTTTACGACGTTTCACTTATCTTCATGATTTTTTTATTCCTCCTTGTCCGTCGCTATTCTGTAAGTCGGCAGATATTGCTGATAACAAGTGTTTTTAAATTTTTAGCGCATTTGATTGTGCTTACAGCAAAGTCGGATTTGTATGCTGCTTTAATAAATACGCTTACCATAAATCTCTTGTTGTGAAGGAATGGTACCTTTACAGAAGTCTTGTCATCAATAACAACCAAAAGGATTAAAGCTAAAATCAAGCTGGACAATACTGATAAAATTAACATACAATCGCCTCCTCACGGTAGAAATCGTTTAAGTTAAAATTATCATACAGCTCAATTGTCTGAAAGTCAATGCATTTTTAATAAATTACGAGATAAATTTTCTGCATGATTCCTTTCCGAACGATAAACAATTGAATAAATAATTCCGGCCATCACGCATCCGCCGATTACATCCACTACGGAATGCTGCTTCAAAAACATGGTTGATAAAATAATGGAAACAGTAAGGGTGAATGAACCAATCTGAAGTAATCTGTATTTTCTGAGTTTCTTATTATGAGCGATTGCCAAATATACGCCGATTGAATTATATACATGGATACTTGGAAGCACATTTGTAGGAGTATCGGCTCTGTACAGATTCTTCACCATATCTACAAAAATATTATCTCGCGTAAATGTGTCCGGGCGTAAATCAAGCCCGTTTGGATAGACTGTCGAAATAATGAGAAAAAGCGTCATGCCGCTGAACAATAAGATGATAAGGCGGTAAAAATCTGATTTCTCTGCAAACAAAAAGAAATATCCAATTGTGGCTGCAATATAGGCAAACCATAGAAGATACGGGATTATAAAATATTCGATAAACGGGATTTTGTCATCAATTCCCATGTGAATCAGGTTATAGTCTGTTGTGACGGTATTTTCTAAATACAAAAACCACGGAATATAAATAAACGCATATAAAGCCACCCATCCGTGTTTATATTTTTCAAAAAGTTTTTTGGCCATAGATGAATACTCCTTCGCTGTAAGTGTAATGCATTTCTGTCAATAATACATTTTGAATGCATTATATCACGTGATTTTCATAACCACAAGGAAGGAGCCTGTTTCTTAATAAAATATTTAATATTTTTTCAATGTAATTACGTTCAGCTGCGTTGGAAGGCAGGTCAGGGAAATATCATTCTGTAAGAACCAAGGCTCGCCGTCGGTGTGGAGCGCCAAAGGTTTTTGAGAATGAATGTGAATGGTCTTGCAGTCATACGTATGGACACCTTTAAAATATACGTGCTTTCCCCAAAAGGCTGTCGGCAGAAGCAATAACATCTTAAGCTTCGGCATGTCTGTGATGGCACAGATACTGAGCTTGCCATCGGAGGGATTGGCTTTTGGGGCAAACATAAATCCCCCTCCGGCATACCGATGATTCATGGATGCAATCAAATAGCACCTTGAAAACGTGTGGGATTCTGTATTGTCCAAAGTGATTGTAACCTGCTCCGGAGTGAGAAAGAGCCACTGCCGTAATGCGATGAAGACATATACAAGCTTGCCTAATTTGAACTTATTAAGCAGCGTTTTAAGCTTAGATACAACAACCTCATGACAGATAGCGGCATCAAATCCCATGCCTGAGCTTACGGCAAAACGTCTCTTTTTATTTTTATAAGAAAGCTCTCCGATATCCATTTTCTCAATGAACTTGGATGATAATATATTTTCGAGAGCCTCCACAGGGTTTGTAGGGAGCCCGTAACTTCTTGCGAAATCATTACTGGATCCGGTTGGTATATAGCCCAAAGTAACTTTATCAGGATGGACAAGACCGTTTACTACTTCGTTGACGGTTCCGTCGCCCCCTACCGCGATAATAGTATGGGTTTCGCCGTCTGAAGTCAGCTCACGGACAATTTTTGTAGCGTGTTTTTGATGTTTGGTGAAAAAAGCTTTGTATTTTATCTGTCTATTATCTAAAACCACTTGTATCTCTTTCCAAACATACCGTCCCATGCCTGAGCGGGAATTTGGATTTACAATGAATGTATACATAAGAAATCTCCTTCACGTTTGTTAGACTAATTATAGCAAACAAAGGCTTTGACAACAATACAGGAAGAGTCTATTATATTTATAACAAAAATATTGTTATAAATCAGGAAGAGGTTGTTATGGGACAAACAGAATATTTAAGTTTTAACGAAAGCGTCAGGATAATTGCGGTGGGAAAGGCTTTATCTTCTGAACTGAGAATTCAAATTCTCAAAGCTTTGGAGAATCATTCTTATAATGTAAATGAAATTGCGGAGCTTCTTAATATCCCGGCATCGTCGGCGGCTATGCATGTAAGGGTACTGGAGGAGGCGGGACTTATTCAGACGGAACTGAAATCGGCGGTACGGGGCTCAATGAAGGTTTGTACAAGAGCCGTGGACAGTCTTGTGATTGGGCTTAGAGAGAAGAGTGGAGAACGAGTGGAAACCATCAGTATGCCTATTGGAAATTTTGTAGATTACCGAGTTGAGCCTACATGCGGAATCGTGTCTTGGGAAGGGTATATTGATGTGGAGGATGAACCGGCCGTTTTCTATAATCCAAGGAGGACAGAGGCAAAGCTTATCTGGCTTGGAGATGGTTATCTCGAATACCGGTTTCCGAATGCGGCGTTAAAGAAGAATGAACTGACAGAACTAAGCCTTTCGGCAGAGGTCTGCTCAGAGGATCATGATTATAATATGGACTGTCCTTCGGATATTACGTTGTGGATTAATGATATTGAAGTGGGGACATACAGGTGTCCAAGCGATTTTGGAGGAAGAAGAGGCAAACTGAATCCCACATGGTGGCCGGATAAGAATACCCAATATGGGATGCTGAAAACGTGGAGCATTGATAATGAAGGCACATATCTTGACAAAGAGAAGAAGAGCAGCCATACACTTGAGGAATTTCGCCTTAGGGAGGGGAATTATATTTCAATAAGAATTGGAATAAAGGAAAATGCGGCGTGCAAGGGAGGAATCAATATTTTCGGAGATTGCTTTGGAGATTATTCACAGGATATGGTGCTGAGGCTTAAATATAAATAAAGTATAAAATTCTTGACGTTGCCGGAATATGGTAATAAGATAACGGTTAGATATTTAACTGGAAAGGGGTTTGACATGCGAAAAATACTGAAATTTTTAAAGCCGCGTACAGCGGCTGTATTTGCTATTATCGTAGTTCTTGTGCTGCAGGCATACTGTGATTTATCTCTTCCGTCCTATACGTCCGACATTGTTAATGTGGGAATTCAGCAGGGTGGAGTAGATACACATATTCCGAAGATGATTGCAACGGAAGATATGGAAAAACTGCTTCTTTTTGTTCCGCAGGATAAGCACGATACGGTACTTAATGCTTATGAAGCTGACAATAAGAAATATGAAAAAGAAACTTACATTTTAAAAGAGGGGGTTCTGAAAGATGAGGAGAAGAAAGAGAACCTTGAAGATATTCTTGGAAAGCCTATGCTTCTTGTATTCGGAATAGAATCGGGGGAGGTTCAAGGGAATACAGATATGTCTAATATGGAAGGCAGCGCGTTTCCGGCAGAAGGCGCGAATGTACTTGACGCGCTTAAGATGCTGCCGGAAGGGGAACGTCTTGCAATGATTGAGCAGATGAGCGAGCAGATTGACAATATGCCGGGCATGATGCTTGAGCAGGCTTCTACACTTTATATAAGAGACGCATACAAAAATATCGGCGTGGATGCGGATAAACTGCAGTCGGACTACATTCTGCTTACAGGACTTAAGATGCTGGGGCTTGCGGCGCTTGGAATGATGGCGAGCGTTTTGGCGGGGCTTCTTGCTTCAAGAACTGCCGCTTCAACCGGGCGTGATCTTAGAAGCGGCGTATTTAAGAAGGTAGTGGGCTTCTCTAACGGCGAGTTTGACAAATTCTCTACGGCTTCGCTGATTACAAGAAGCACGAATGATATCCAGCAGATTCAGATGGTTACGGTTATGATTCTGAGGATGGTGCTGTATGCGCCTATTATAGGTGTGGGAGGCGTATTCAAGGCGCTTAACACAAACGTCTCCATGTCATGGATCATTGTACTTGGAGTTATTATGATTTCGCTTCTTGTATTCACATTGTTCCTTGTGGCAATGCCGAAATTTAAAACGCTTCAGAGACTTGTAGATAGATTGAACCTTGTAATGAGGGAAATTCTCACGGGACTTATGGTCATCCGTGCATTCAGTACGGAGAAGCATGAAGAGGAACGTTTTGACAAGGCAAATAAGGATCTTACTCGTACCATGCTTTTTGCAAACAGAGCAATGACAATCATGATGCCGACTATGATGCTGATTATGAACGGTATTTCTGTTTTGATTATATGGGTTGGTGCAAACGGAATCAGCGAGGGACAGATGCAGGTAGGAGATATGATGGCGTTTATCCAGTATACAATGCAGATTATTATGTCCTTCCTGATGATTTGCATGATATCGATTATGCTTCCAAGAGCAGCGGTATCTGCAGACCGTGTAGATGAAATTCTTACAAGCTCCACATTGATATGCGACCCTGAGAAGCCGAAAAAGCTTCCTGAAAATGGTAAAGGAGTTGTGGAATTCGATCATGTATCTTTCCGATATCCGGGCGCGGAGGAGGATGTACTTCACGACATTTCATTTGTAACAGAGCCGGGAAAGACAACTGCATTTATCGGAAGTACTGGAAGCGGCAAGTCAACGCTGATTAATCTGATTCCTAGATTTTATGACGTTACAGAAGGCGCAATCCGTATTGACGGTGTGGATATCCGCGAGATTTCCCAGCATGATCTGCGTGCGAAGTTAGGATATGTACCGCAGAAGGGCGTACTGTTCTCGGGGACAATAGAATCCAATATCCTGTACGGCAATGCAGACGGTACGGAAAAAGAAATGAAAGAGGCGGCAAAGGTTGCCCAGGCGGCGGATTTCATCGAGGAGAAGGCGGAGCAGTATAACAGTCCGATTGCCCAAGGCGGCACCAATGTATCCGGAGGACAAAAGCAGCGTCTGTCTATTGCTAGAGCCGTTGCAAATCATCCTGATATCTTTATATTTGACGATAGTTTTTCTGCGCTTGACTATAAAACAGATGTAACGCTCAGGAGAGCATTGAAAGAATATACGGCGGACAGTGTGGTTCTCATTGTGGCTCAGCGTATCAGCACGATACTTCATGCAGATCAGATTATCGTTCTTGATGAAGGAGAGATTGCGGGAGCCGGCACCCATAAGGAGCTTTTGAGAACATGCGAGATCTATCGCCAGATTGCGATGTCTCAGCTTTCTGAGGAAGAGATTGCCAAAGATTTGGGAAAGGAGGAGACAGGTCATGAGTAATGAGAGAAATGGAAGAAGAGGACCGGGGGGACATGGACCGCATGGCCCTATGGGAGCCGGCGAGAAGGCGAAGGATTTTAAAGGAACGATGAAGAAGCTTATGGAGTACCTTGGAACCTTCCGGATTGGAATAGTAATTGTCATGCTTTTTGCGGCGGGAGGCACCGTATTTACTATTGTGGGACCGAAAATTCTCGGAAACGCAACAACGGAGATTTTTAATGGTCTTGTAAGCAAAGTTTCAGGAGGCGCCGGAATTGATTTTGATAAGATTGCAAAGATTTTATTCACGGTGCTTGCTCTGTACGGCGTAAGTGCGCTTTTCTCTTATGTTCAGGGATTTATTATGACGGGTGTGTCACAGAAGCTGACATACCGGATGCGTAAAGAAATCTCGGAAAAGATAAATCGTATGCCGGTTAATTATTTTGATACTATGACACATGGCGAGGTATTGTCCCGTGTTACCAATGATGTTGATACACTAAGTCAGAGCCTGAATCAGAGTGCGACGCAGCTTATTACATCGTTTACAACGATTATAGGTGTGCTTATTATGATGCTCAGCATAAGTCCTCTTATGACTCTTATAGCGCTTTTGATCCTTCCTGTTTCGATGGCTCTTATCTCGGTGATAGTAAAGCATTCACAGAAACATTTCCGCAGCCAGCAGGAATATCTTGGTCATGTAAACGGCCAGGTGGAAGAGGTTTACGGCGGACAGAATATTGTAAAAGTATTTAATAAAGAGGAAGATGTTATCCGCGAATTTGACAGGACGAATGAAGTATTGTATCAATCGGCGTGGAAGTCGCAGTTTTTCTCGGGAATGATGATGCCGATTATGCAGTTTGTCGGTAATTTGGGATATGTTGCAGTTGCAATACTTGGAGGATATTTCGTAATCCAAAATAGAATCGAGGTGGGTGATATCCAGTCATTCATCCAGTATGTAAGGAACTTTACACAGCCGATTACACAGGCGGCACAGGTGGCGAATATGCTGCAGTCTACGGCGGCAGCAGCGGAGCGTGTATTTGAGTTTCTTGATGAAGATGAGGAAGAGCAGACAGTGGCGGATCCGGTTTCCGTAAATGGCCTTAAAGGAAATGTGGAATTTAAGAATGTACATTTTGGTTACAACAAGGATCGCATCATTATTAATGATTTCTCGGCAAAGGTAAGAGACGGACAGAAAATTGCCATTGTGGGTCCGACCGGAGCAGGTAAAACTACGATGATTAAGCTTCTGATGAGGTTTTATGATGTGGACTCCGGGGAGATTCTTGTGGATGGACATAATGTCAAGGATTTCAACAGAAGTGAACTTCGCATGATGTTCGGTATGGTGCTTCAAGACACATGGCTGTTCCACGGAAGTATCAAGGATAATATCCGGTATGGCAGATTAGACGCTACAGACGAGGAAGTAGTAGAGGCGGCAAAAGCGGCTTATGTGCATCGGTTTGTGCAGACCCTTCCGGATGGATATAATATGGAATTAAATGAAGAAGCAAACAATGTGTCACAAGGACAGAAACAGCTCCTTACAATTGCAAGAGCTATCTTAGCCGACCCGCCGATTCTGATTCTTGATGAGGCAACAAGCTCGGTAGATACGAGAACGGAAGAGCGTATACAGAAAGCGATGGATAATCTCATGAAAGGCAGAACAAGTTTTGTTATAGCTCACAGACTTTCTACTATCCGTGACGCAGATCTGATACTTGTCATGAGAGACGGCGATATCGTGGAGCAGGGAAATCACGAGGAACTGCTCGCGGCAGACGGCTTCTATGCAGAACTTTATAATTCGCAGTTTGAGAAGACAGTGGCATAAATATGTCGATAGACTAACGTAAAAGGGAGAAGTGTTATGAAAAAAGCTCGTTTTTATAATAGCTCCAATGCTCCTAAACCGAATAAGCCTAATCATATGGGAGTTGTTGCCATAATAGAAAGAGATGGGAAAATATTACTCGAACATAGGATTGATTCGGACAGATGGGCTTTTATTGGAGGAGGATTAAAAATTGATGAAAGTATTGAGGAATGTCTAAGACGAGAGGTTCTTGAAGAAACAGGAAGGGAAATAGTGTCATACAAATTATTTGATATTTTCTCTGACCCTTATAGAATAGCAGAATATCCAGATGGAAATATACTTCGGATTATCAGTGTGGTTTATTGCGTAGAGCTGGAGAGAAAGGAATTAATCTGCAGCGAAGAGTCTAGAGAACTAAAATTTTTCTCTTTAAAAGAGCTGTCAAAGTTAAAAGTAGCGGAAACACATTTGGATATAATGGAAAAGTATTTGAGCCAGAGGAATTGAAAAATGCCTTGAATCCAATCATTTTTTGATGTTGTAGAATGACAGTTTATGAAATAGAGGTACTTTTAATAAGCCTCGTTGAGCCTAGACTATGAGAGAGCTGTTCTTTTATCTATCTAAGTAGCTAGTTTAAGGCAGAGTTGATGATATTTCGGGCGTTTCGTCCAAAACAAAAGCTTGATGCCTTTCTTTGTATACGGCAGTATGCTAGAGATGCCTTTTGCCAGTTGGTAATAGCAGAAGAAAACTTTTGCTTTACCGGATTTGCTTTTTATAGTGGAAATATTCTTTTATTTTCCAGCATGAAAAATAGATTTTTGCTACCCGGATTGTATCATTTTTGGATTTGACTTGAAATGTAACTGTATTTACAGATTTATAGTCTTTTGTAGAAGAGGAGTGCAGTTTAGAAAAAATACTGACAGAGTGATTACTGCGTGTCAGTACACATGCTTACGTGACATGATCCCCTTTTTGTAAACATTTTTGTGGCAGTGCTTTCAGAACCGTCCCTGACAATTTCAAGGGATTTAAATTTACGGGTCTCCTGTTTTGCAACATCACTGTCATCGATACTGGCTCACCGGTTCAGCAGGCACCCATTTTTTCACCTGCTGAAGATAAAAAGTAGCTGCGGATGTAGGAGTACCTTTTCGAGATGTCTTGAAATTTTGAAGACAAAAATTAAAATTTTCGTTTCATTTGGTAAGTATTTGATGTAAAATTAGACATAGGGAATCTTACTTTATTTTGTTTAGAGTCTAATTTTACATCAAAAAGGAATGGAATTCCTTATATTCTAGATATTTTTTGAAAGTTGTTTATAATAAAGCAGAAAGAATTAGGGGGAATTAATATTAGTTGCATTTATAACATATTTAAAGAGTTTATGATGGTAAATCCTTAATATGGGATATTTACCATAAATATATGACAGTGGAGAGGAGGGGGACTTTGAAGAGTAGAGTCAAAATTATTAGAAAAGCGTTACCGTTTGAGGCGTTAAGATGTGGTTGCTTATATAAAGCGGTGACTTGTGCTAATCCAGTTGTAGCTAGATATTAAATGTAATGATTAGAATTACTCCGGCTGTTCCGATGATAGTTGGAGTAATTCTTATTGTATGGTGGTAAAAACAAACCATCTGCTATGCAAGTGGTGGACATAAATAGTTTAGTCCATACGAAATGGGAATGTAAATATCATATAGTTTTGCGCTCAAATACCGTAGACAGATAATTTGCAAAGAAATAAGTGCGGATGTAGGAAGTCAAAGAAAATCAGTAAGCCCTTTTGAGGCTGTGCCGGGGAAGGAGGAACTGAAATTGCCTCCTGTAGGGGCGGCCGTAAATGTGGTGTAGTTAGCAGGCTTCAGCGCGTCTTCAGGCGCAAGCAGGCAATATTCCCTTATAGAGGGAGAACATGCACTCGCTAAGCGAGTGCCATGACTGAGGATAAGTAACTGTAATAGTCATAAAAATTAATTATATAAAATTTTAGAGGGGGAAAAGAAATGACATATAAAAAATCAAGATTTAATTCTGTTATTGAAGCGTTTGATGATGGAGTATTGATTTTTAACACAATGACGGCAGCAATTTTGTGGATTCCTAATGAATTGTGGGAGTATGAGGAATATTCAGGGGATATTACAGAGGAATGGGAACAGGTTATAGATTCTGGCATATGGGTAGAATGTAATATAAATGAAATTGAAGAAATGGAAAAATATTTAAAAATTTCAGCAAAAAAAAATTCAGGAACGCTTGCTATTACCATAGTTCCTACTTATGCATGTAATATGAAATGTGACTATTGTTTTCAACATGACTATTTAGAACCAATTATGTCATATGATACTGCAGATAAAATATTAGCTTCTTTAATGCCGATAATTTTAAAATATACTTGTCTTCATGTTACTTGGTTTGGTGGTGAGCCAATGTTAGCTTTAGAAGTTATGGAATATTTATCGCAAAATTTAATTGAATTTTGTACTGCAAATTCAATTAAGTATACAGCTGATTTGATTACAAACGGTACACTGTTGAATAATACAAATGTGGATATTTTAAAACAATGTTGTGTTATGTCTGTTCAAATTACATTAGATGGAACGAACCATGATGAAGTTAGAAAAATGAAGGATGGTAGTTCGAGTTACCAGATAATAATAAATAATATTGCAGAAAATGTAAAAAACTTTAATATTGTGGTAAGAAGTAATGTTACAGAAAGTAATACTATTAATATTAAAAATATGATTGATGAATTGATGATTGATTATAATCTTGCAGGAAAGGTTTTTTTCTCCTTTTATCCGGTAAGTGATTTTGAAGGTAAAAAGCCTAAATGTGATCAATATAATCATTTTTGTGGATTGAATGTATATGATTCAGAATTAATTGATTTGTGTAGTTATGTGACAAGGTATCAATCAATACGCTTAGTGGCAAATATGGATTTGCGTCCATCTACTATTCCATGTGAAGCAATTTGTAAAGATGCGGTTTGCTTGGATGCACATGGAGATGTATATAAATGTGCACTATCTATGCAAAATATGGAATGTAGGATTGGAAATATTTTTGAAAATTCTTTAAAAGAAATTTTGGATGATGGGGATCAAAAGGGTTGGCTAACATTTAAATGGGAAGATGAATGTAAGGAATGTAAATTTCTTCCAATGTGCCATTCGGGATGTATTTTCCGTAAGCGTGTTTCTGGAAAAACAAAAATATGTGCTCTTCAGATATCAACTCACAAACAGTTGATTAAACTGTTATTTGATGAAATTAAGAAGGAAGAAACAGATGAAACAGTTGACTAGGATTAGTATGATTATAACGCTTTTGCAGATGGTAACTGCAGTTGTGTTTGGATGTTTTACATATTTTCAGACCAAATTAATGGATGTGTTAGGTGAGGGGAATGCCTCTGTAAGATTGGCCATTTTGACGCTCGTGCTTATGATGGGCTATTTGTTCTTGGAATTTACAGAACAGTATGTTCGTGAGAAAAAGGTTGCAGACGTTTCGATTGCAATAAAAACAGAGTCTGCAAAGGCATATTTTCAAAATGGAAATGAAACGTATTTGAGAAAAAACGAGGAACAGCACTTATCATATTTTACAAATCAGATTGATGCTGTTTTACAACAGAACATTTATTTGCGATTTTATTTGCAAAAGCAGTTTGCAATGATAGTGATTTCAGTTGTTATGTTACTTATTATTTCAGCGGAATGCAGTTTGGTAATTGGTGCCGTGGCAATTGTTTTTGGGTTAATTGTTCATAAGTCGAGTGAAAAGCTTACGAAAAAACAACAGGATATACAGGGGAAAAGTGCAACATTTCTTACTTATATTTCGGAGTTATATGAAGGGTATCAGGAGATTCATGTGAACCAGTTGGAAACATTAGCAGAAGAGGAGGCTGGAAAAGCAAATCAGTCTATGGAAGACAGTCTACAGGAATATCGGCGAACGGCACTTGGTATTGAAACAATGGGAATAGGATTGAATATGTGCATTTATATTCTAATTCTAGTAATCGGTGGGGTGTTGGCGCTTCATGGAAAAGTAGGAATTGGAGTTTTTATCGTGGCATCGGAGCTTTCTGTACAAATACTCAATGAGTGGTCTATGATTATGAGACTGTATACACTTGTGCGGGGAAGTCGGGTATTAAAAGAAGAATTGGAAGGATATCTGCATTTAGAAGAAAGAACGTATGAAGAGAAAAGCACGAAAGAAGAGAATTGCTTGATTTCATTGCAGAATGTTTGTTTTTCTTATGGCGAAAAGAGAAAGATTTTACAGAATGTGAACTGGCAGATTGAGAGAGGGAAAAAGTATTTAATTACGGGGAAAAGTGGATGTGGAAAGAGTACATTGTTGGAAGTCCTTGTGGGACATTATTTGTGCAGCAGTGGAAAAATTATGCATCATACGAAAAAAATGGCCTATGTACCACAAAATCCATTTCTGTTTCCCGGGACTCTGCGGGAAAATATCGTGTTCTGTGATTGTACGAAGGACGAAAAAGTCTGTGATTTGTTGCGGGAGTTGAGACTTGATCTCCAACCGGATGATGAGATAAAACTGGATGGAAAGAATCTTTCGGGTGGACAATGTGTCCGAATTGCATTGGCAAGGGCTTTGATTAGGGAACCGGAGGTACTTTTGTTGGATGAGTTTGCATCAAGTCTGGATTCGGCAATTGGCAAACAAATTGAAGAAATGCTATTGAGAAAATATCCACAGATGACGGTGGTTTCTGTTGCTCATAAAGTTTATTGTCAGAATCAATATGATGTGGAACTGCAGTTTACCCCGCAAGGAATTGAGGTGGTATCATGAAATCTATAAAGTCAAAGGTGATACTTGCTGTAATCTTTGGATGTATACAAAGTATTGGGACATTAGGGTGTGCATGGTTACTCACCATAGTTGTTCAGATAGTTACCGGTGATATGGATATAGGATTTGGGAAGTTCTGTATTTTGGCGTTCTTATATTATATTGTTTATGTAATTATTTATTTTGTTAGTAAAAATCAATACTATCATGTGATACAAAGAGTGCGTGTGCAATTAAAGGAGAAATTGTTGGTTGGACTTATCTGGAATTCAGAAGAGAATCACAGAGATTATACAATGGGAAATGTGATGGCATTTTTTCAAAATTATGTAGAATTGATTGAAACAGCATATTGGGATCCGCTCTTTTTATTGATAAAGAATATTGTTGTTTTGGTGGTCTCTATTGGTACAGTTATTGTGATGCAATGGCAGTTTGCAATTGGAATGATTCTATCGCTTGGTATATATTTATATATTACAAAAGGAATTCAAACGAAATTGACGCAGCTTCAGAATGAAAGTGTTGCTGCTCAGGTAGAGGAAAATAATCAACTTGTTACTATGGTTCAAAGTTATTATACAGCAAAGGATTATGGAGAAGAAGCTTATTTTATCGAGAAATATGAGAAGAGTGTTCAAGAATCTTCAAAAAAAGCGTGCAAGTGTAATATCGGATATAATTTTCTCCAAATGATAAGTAGTAATATAGAAACGTTGTTTATTTTATTGATACTTCTTTGCGGAAGCTGGATGCTTGCAAATCACGTTGGATTAATAACAGCCGGGAAAATTCTTGGAATTACACAGTTTGTTGCGGCCATGTTTGAACCTGCAGGAAGTATGGGTACACTCATCAGTAAGATAAAAAGCACAGAAGGTGTAAGAGAAGAACTGGAAGAATATATCCATGGAGGGGAAGAAGGACGAGGAGAATGGACAGAATCCACAAGAGATTCCTTACCAAAATTAGAAAGAATTGTTTTACGGGATGTTTCGTTTTCTTATGGAGAAACTAAGATTTTGGATCATGTTTCTATGACATGTTCTGTGGGGAAAAAATATGCGATTGTGGGAGCAAGTGGTGAAGGTAAAACAACTTTATTAAAACTTCTTCTCAAACAGTTGTCACCGGATCAGGGAGAAATTTTTTGGAATCAATGTCCGTATTCTAAAATTGGAAAAGGGAGATTACTCCAAAAGTTTAGCTATGTGGCGCAAAGTCCAATGATGTTTCGCAAGTCGGTAGGAGAGAATATCGTAGGTGGAAATCAGGCTCAACAGAAGATGGAAAGGGAATATATAGAAAATGTTGCAAAAAGAAGTGGTGTAGACTTGATTAGACAGGGTATGACAGTGGAAAAAATTCAGAAATTGCAGGCAACAGAGTTATCTTGCGGTGAAAAGAAACGTGTTGCATATGCACGTGCCTTGTATAAGCAAGGAGATGTTCTTTTGTTGGATGAGGTGACATCTGGACTTGATAAAACCATAGCAGAACAATTAGAAAAAGATATGCTGCAGACCAATGAGCAAATGGTGATTCATGTTACACATCAATTAAGCACAGAAATGATGGCGTATTATGATGAGGTGTTTTGTATACAAAATAGACAAGTAATAGCGATAAAAAATGCATAGATAAAGCCATCGGTTCATTCCGATGGCTTTATTTCTAAGATATGAAGCGTCTGTTGAATTTTGAAATAGGGCGAGGGTATCATATACTTATTGATATATTTTCTTATTTTCCCTCTGTGACTCTGATGTCAATTGAACGCCCAGCCGTTTAAACACCTTCATATCTACTGAGGACAGCATGACGGATGTATGCACCTGGCAGCCTTTTAGTTTCGGTATCTGTTCCAGCGCCAGTCTGGCCGCGGGATTAGCAGCGGCGCTGATGGAAAGCGCAATTAATACTTCGTCTGTGTGAAGTCGCGGGTTTTTGCTTCCCAAATACATAGTCTTTAACGTTTGGATCGGTTCAATTGCTTCCGGAGAAATCATATGGATTTCATCATCTATACCTGCGAGACGCTTCAGTGCATTCAGAAGAAGCGCTGCGGAGGCGCCGAGCAGGTTAGAGGTTTTTCCGGTGATAATCTCGTCATTATGAAGCTGGATGGCAGCTGCGGGACCTCCGGTTTCTTCTGCACGTTTTAAGGCTGCGGAAACAACAAGACGGTCTTCCGTAGTGATGTGCGCCTGCTTCATCAGCAGTTCGATTTTAAAAATTTCGTCTTCTGATGCGATGCCGTCCGCCATGCGGTTAAGGGCGGAGTAGTATCTGCGGATAATTTCCTGTTTGGAAGCTTCCCGGCATGCTTCATCATCAGAAATGCAGTTGCCGGCCATATTGACCCCCATGTCGGTTGGGGATTTATAAGGATTTTCTCCATATATTTTTTCAAAAATTGCATCTAGGACAGGAAATATCTCCACGTCACGGTTATAATTGACTGTGGTAACGCCATAAGTTTCCAAATGAAACGGGTCGATCATATTAATATCATTAAGATCTGCGGTTGCGGCTTCATAAGCCAAATTGACCGGATGCTTCAGCGGCAGATTCCAAACCGGAAACGTCTCGAACTTTGCATAACCGGCACGGACACCGTGCTTCAGTTCATGGTAAAGTTGGGAGAGACAAGTCGCCATTTTGCCGCTTCCGGGTCCCGGAGCAGTAATAATAACAAGCGGCCGGGAGGTTTCGATATAATCATTTTTTCCGTACCCCTCATCGCTCACAATAAGAGGAATATTAGAAGGATATCCTTCAATACAATAGTGAATATAGACTTTAATTCCAAGCTTTTCCAGCCGGCTTTTAAATAAATTAGCGCTGTTTTGTCCGGCATACTGCGTGATTACTACGCTCCCCACAAAAAGACCGCTTTGGCGGAATGACTCGATAAGGCGAAGGACGTCGGTGTCATAGGTTATACCCAAATCGCCGCGCACCTTATTCTTCTCAATGTCGCTGGCGCTGATAACAATAACAATTTCGGCCTGGTCAGATAATTGCATTAAAAGAAGGAGCTTACTGTCAGGGGCGAACCCTGGAAGAACTCTGGAGGCGTGGTAGTCGTCAAAAAGTTTGCCGCCAAATTCCAAATAAAGCTTGTTGTCGAATTGGTTGATGCGCTCCCGGATATGCTCTGACTGCATTTTCAGATACTTTTCATTATCAAATCCAATTTTCATAATCTCAATCCTTTATTTTCTTATGATGAAATAATTAATACTTAAAAAATTAGTATACTACAAAAATAGAAATTTGTCTAAGATAATTTTATAGAAGTTTAATAAATGTCTGAAGAGTTTTCACAATCTTTTTATTGATTTATAAAGGAACGCTATTTATAATAAAATAGATAACAAATAGGAGGAAGGATATGGACAATCAGAATAATAGAAACAAGAATAATAACCCAAAAAATAATAAACAGGGCTGGGGAATTATTCTTTTAACAACCATAATTACATTGTTTCTGGTTATGGCATTATACCGTTTTATGCCGGGAGGGAATCCAGAGGAGATTTCGTACACTGAGTTTTTAGAGATGGTAGAAAAAAGGCAGGTAGATAAGGTAGTAATAGGCACGGATAAGATACAGATTACACCTAAGAAAAAAGAAAATGTAAATTCTCTGGCTTCGCCTTTTGTACTGGCGGCTCCGCATTATTATACCGGAATCGTAGAGGATGAGAAGTTGATAGACAGGCTTATGGAAGCGGATGTGGACGTTTCGCGGGAGATTCCAAAGACGGGTTCCATGATGTTTTGGAATGTCATGCTTACGCTTGTTCTTCCGACAGCGCTGCTTGTAGGTGCGCTTGTGTTCCTTATGAGAAGGATGTCCAAAGGCGGAGTGATGGGAGTCGGCAAGAGCAATGCCAAGATGTATGTGGAAAAACAGACCGGTGTAACATTTAAGGATGTGGCGGGGCAGGATGAAGCGAAGGAATCCCTTCAAGAGGTAGTCGACTTCCTGCATAATCCGGGGAAATATACGAGTATTGGCGCAAAGCTTCCGAAAGGGGCGCTTCTTGTGGGACCTCCCGGAACAGGTAAAACATTACTTGCAAAGGCAGTAGCGGGAGAAGCGAAAGTTCCTTTTTTCTCGCTTTCAGGTTCAGCCTTTGTGGAAATGTATGTCGGTGTCGGCGCGTCAAGAGTGCGTGACCTTTTTAAACAGGCGCAGTCCATGGCGCCATGTATTATTTTCATTGACGAGATTGATGCAATCGGTAAGAGCCGTGATAATTCGCTGGGAAGCAATGACGAGCGTGAGCAGACGTTGAATCAGCTTCTCGCAGAGATGGATGGATTCGATACTGATAAGGGACTGCTGCTTCTTGCGGCGACAAACCGGCCGGAGATTTTGGATCCTGCACTTCTGAGACCTGGACGTTTTGACAGAAGAATTATCGTTGATACTCCTGATTTACGCGGGCGTATTGACGTACTTAAGGTACATGCCAAAGATGTAAAAATGGACGAGACGGTTGATTTGGAAGCTATTGCGCTGGCTACCTCGGGGGCTGTTGGTTCGGATCTTGCAAATATGATTAATGAAGCGGCTATTAACGCTGTAAAAAATGGAAGGAAAGTTGTATCACAGGCAGATTTATTTGAGGCTGTGGAGGTAGTGCTTGTCGGTAAAGAGAAGAAAGACCGTATCATGAATGCGGAAGAGCGTAAGATAGTTTCTTACCATGAAGTAGGTCATGCGCTTGTAAGCGCGCTTCAGAAAGACTCCGAGCCTGTGCAGAAGATTACAATTGTTCCAAGAACGATGGGGGCGCTGGGATATGTTATGCAGACGCCTGAGGAAGAGAAGTTCCTCAATACAAAGAAAGAACTGGAAGCCATGCTTGTGGGAATGCTTGGAGGACGTGCGGCAGAGGAAATCGTGTTTGATACGGTGACCACCGGAGCTTCAAATGATATTGAGAAAGCAACGAAAGTGGCGAGAGCAATGATTACCCAGTATGGTATGTCCGAGAAGTTCGGATTGATTGGCTTGGAATCGGTACAGCATAAGTACCTTGACGGACGTCCGGTGGCAAACTGCGGAGAAGAAACTGCGGGCGAAATAGACAAAGAAGTTATGAAGATGTTAAAAATTGCCTATGAAGAAGCGAAACGCCTTCTGAATGAGAATAGGGATGCACTGGATAAGATTGCTGCTTTTCTGATTGAAAAAGAGACAATCACAGGAAAAGAGTTCATGAAAATATTCAGGGAAGTGCAGGGAATTGAAGAGGACGCGGATGAACCAGAGGCAAAGAAAGAGATAGAAATACCTGCGAAAGAGGAGGAAGCAGAAACATCTGAGGAAGAGGAAAAGACAGAAACATCAACGGAAGAGGAAAAATAGCGGGTTATGGATATAATAGGAGAATGTGTGAAAGCACATTCTTTTATTTTACCGTAAAACATGGTAAACTGTATAGGAAAAGAGGATGAAAAGGAACGAGCGGTATGTTTGATATAGAAGAAGAACTGAAGAAGCTGCCGGGAAAACCCGGAGTTTATCTGATGCATGATGAGAAAGATGATATTATATATGTGGGAAAAGCAATCAGCCTGAAGAACAGGGTGCGTCAGTATTTCCAAAGCAGCCGTAATAAGGGAGCCAAAATAGAGCAGATGGTTACTCATATTGAGCGTTTTGAGTATATTGTGACGGATTCCGAGTTGGAGGCGCTGGTGCTGGAATGTAATCTGATTAAGGAACACAGACCAAAATATAATACGATGCTGATGGATGATAAGACATATCCATTTATTAAAGTAACTGTGGAAGAAGAGTACCCGAGAGTTTTGCTTGCAAGGCAGATGGAGAAATACAAAGCGAATTATTTCGTCCCTTATACAAGCGCCGGGGCAGTGAAAGATACTATAGACTTGATACGGAAGCTATATCATATCAGAAGCTGCAATAGGAATCTCCCGAAGGATATCGGGAAAGACCGGCCATGCCTGAACTATCATATTAAGCAGTGTTTTGCGCCATGCCAAAATTATATTTCAAAAGAAGAATACAGACAATCGATACAATCGGCGTTAAGCTTTCTTGGAGGCAACTATGATACGATCTTAAAGGACTTGCAGGAAAAGATGCGGCGGGCGTCGGAGGAGCTGGAATTTGAGAAAGCTATTGAGTACAGAGAGCTTTTGAACAGTGTGAAGCAGATTGCCCAAAAACAGAAAATTACCAATAGCGATGGGGAAGATAAGGACATTTTGGCCGTGGCAAAGGAAGAAGAGGATGCTGTTGTACAAGTATTTTTTATAAGAGGCGGACGTCTTATCGGAAGAGACCATTTTTACCTGAAAATAGCAAGAGAAGAGGAAGAGAGTGTGATTTTGGAAAGCTTTATCAAGCAGTTTTATGCCGGAACTCCTTATATTCCCCGGGAGTTGATGCTTCAGGAGGAGATTGAGGGAATAGAGGTTTTGGAACAATGGCTAACAAAGAAACGCGGACACAGAGTTTACATCAAAGTACCTCAGAAAGGAGAGAAAGAAAAGCTGGTAGAGCTTGCGAAGAAGAACGCACAGCTTGTGCTGAATACAGACAAAGAACGTCTGAAAAGAGAGGAGGGGCGCACGATTGGAGCGGTAAAGGAAATAGAGCGTCTGCTTGGTCTTAAAGGCATTTCACGGATGGAGGCGTTTGATATTTCTAATACGAATGGATTCGCCTCTGTGGGTTCTATGGTAGTCTACGAAAAAGGAAAGCCAAAGCGTAATGATTACCGTAAGTTTAAAATTAAGGGTGTGCAGGGTGCGGACGATTATGCCAGCATGGAAGAGGTGCTGACAAGACGATTTGAGCATGGACTAGCCGAAAGAGAGGAGGGAAAGGAGCTGGGGGGCTTTACGGCATTTCCTGATTTGATTATGATGGACGGTGGAAAAGGTCAAGTAAATGTGGCGCTGCAGGTTTTGGATAAATTACATTTGAATATTCCGGTATGCGGCATGGTGAAGGATGATAATCATAGAACAAGGGGATTATATTACCATAATGAAGAGATTCCGATTGAAAGAAATTCGGAAGGATTCAGGTTGATTACACGTATTCAGGACGAGGCTCACAGATTTGCCATTGAATTTCACAGAAAACTGAGAGGTCAGGGACAGGTGCATTCTATTTTGGACGATATTCCGGGGGTAGGACCCGCAAGAAGAAAAGCCCTGATGAAGCATTTTATGAGTCTTGAAGGAATTAGAAATGCCAGTGTGGACGAGTTGAAAGAGTTACCCTCCATGAATGAAAAGTCTGCAAAGGAAGTGTACAACTTTTTTCATTAATGGTATACTGTTAATGTAGAAAACAGAAGGAGAAAATCAATGAGAAGTGCAGGAAGTGTTGAATTGAAAAAAATGGTGCACAAGATGAATCTTAAAAATCTTACGCCGGATATCGGAATAAGCGACAGAAAAATCACGGTACCGGATGTAAACAGACCGGCGCTGCAGTTGGCGGGATTCTTTGACCATTTTGATTCTGAACGTCTTCAAGTAATCGGATATGTGGAATATAAGTATTTAGAAACATTATCTATGGAACGGAGACTGGAATTGTATGAAAAGCTTTTATCATATGGGGTGCCTTGTATTATATACAGCACAGGTATATGCCCTGATGAGATTATGCTTAAAATTGCAAATGAAAAGCAGGTTCCCGTTTTTTCGACAACGGCGAGAACATCCGCATTCATGGCGGAAGTGATTCGGTGGCTGAACGTGGAGCTGGCGCCGTGTATATCGATACACGGAGTTCTTGTTGACGTATATGGCGTCGGCGTTTTAATTATGGGTGAGAGCGGCATCGGAAAGAGTGAAGCAGCTTTAGAGCTTATTAAGCGCGGACATCGTCTTGTGACGGATGACGTAGTAGAAATAAAGAAGGTAAGTGATGAGACGCTGGTGGGAACTGCGCCGGATATTACGAGACATTTGATTGAACTTCGAGGAATCGGTATCGTAGATGTGAAAATGTTATTTGGCGTGCAGAGCGTAAGAGAGACTCAGACTATTGACATGGTGATTACGCTGGAGGATTGGAACAGGGATAAGGAATACGACCGGCTGGGGTTGGAGGAAGAATACACAGAGTTTCTTGGCAATAAGGTGATGTGTCACTCCATTCCTATTCGTCCGGGAAGGAATCTGGCAATTATCGTGGAGTCTGCGGCTGCAAATTTCCGACAGAAGAGAATGGGATATAATGCAGCCAGAGAATTATATCGAAGGGTACAAGAGAATCTTACAAATAAGAAATAGGAGAGCTTTATGAGATATTGTTTTGGAATTGATATTGGCGGCACAACTGTTAAGATGGGATTATTTAAGTTTGACGGAGAAGTTATGGAGAAGTGGGAGATTAAGACGCGTACGGAAGGAAAAGGGGAAAATATTCTTCCAGACATAGCGGCGTCCGTCAGAGATAAGATGAAAGAGCATGGCTTGGAGAATGAAGATATTCTAGGTATTGGATTAGGCATCCCGGCTCCTGTAACCGAAGCCGGTGTTGTCAAGGCAACCGCAAACCTTGGATGGGGATATAAAGAAGTAAAACGTGAACTGGAAGAACTTTTGAATATAGAAGTGAAGGCCGGAAATGACGCTAATGTTGCGGCTCTCGGCGAGATGTGGAAAGGAGGAGGACTTGGCCATAAAAATATGATAATGGTTACGCTTGGAACCGGTGTTGGCGGCGGAGTTATCCTCAATGGACATATAATTGGAGGAGGCCATGGGGCAGGCGGAGAAATCGGACATATCTGCGTAAACTATAATGAGACGGAAAGATGCGGCTGCGGCGGAAAAGGGTGTTTGGAGCAGTATGCGTCTGCGACAGGTATTGTCCGCCTTGCAGCAAAACGCCTTGCAGAGAGTGATGAAGAGACCGTTTTGCGTGAAAAGAGTATTAACGCCAAAACAGTTTTTGATGCGGTAAAGGTTGGAGATAAAATAGCGATTGAAATCGCAAAAGAATTTGGAAATTACTTGGGAGGCGCGCTTGCAAACTTGGCGGCGGCGGTTGATCCTGAAATTATTGTTATTGGCGGAGGAGTGTCCAAGGCGGGAGAGGTTCTTTTCGATTACATAACAGAGCCGTTTATGGAACGAGCATTTTTCGCTAATAAGGAATGCCGCTTTGCTTTGGCGGCGCTTGGAAATGATGCCGGCATCTACGGAGCTGCCAAATTGGTATTGGATTAAAATTTTATTTGATTTATATGCTTAATTGAGTGCCTATTATCAGCTGTATGGCTGATAATGGGCATTTTCCGTCGTTAGTCACTCTTTTCTTCTGCGCTGGCTACAAGCCGGTCGAAATCACTTTGATACAAGCGGTCTTGAATGATACGGTACTGCTCAAACTCACTTTCTGCAAAGGATTTTGCAATCGCAGCAGTAACCTTCCCTTTGTTTTTTAAGACTTCTGCATCGTTAAATTGCAGAAACGCATCCAGCTTTGAAGCCCAATCTGCCATTGTTATTGGGATATGCCGTTTGGCCTGTCTTGTGGCATAGTCCAAATACATCGTGACAATCTCGTTTAGCTCCTGCATTTCATCAATAGATAAGTAATTTTTGGCAATAGATACGTCCGCTTTTACGATTTTCCCATCAGGAGCATTGTGCCACGAGGTTAATCCCATATGTTCTTTTGTGTGGTCTGCTCTTTCTACAATGACCTCCGCTGCGGTATTTCCGTGAACCGCATAGTGCATCTTATTCTGTACTGTTGCAAAGAAATCTTTCGTGATTTGACTGTCAAGGGAATAATCAACGGCAGTGGCATAGATGTCTGTAATCTTTTGATAGAAACGGCGCTCACTGGCTCGAATCTCCTGTATTTCGGAAATCAAGTGGTCAAAATAATCCTCATCGAAGATTTGACCGTTAATCAGTCTGCTTTTATCTAAAACATATCCCTGTTTCGCAAAAGTATCTAACACCTTCGTTGCCCATTGCCGGAACTGTGTTGCCCTGCCGGAGTTGACACGGTAGCCAACGGCGATTATGGCGGAAAGCGAATAGAACTTATATTGATAGGTTTTTCCGTTATCCGCAACTTGTGCAAAATTTGCACAAGTTGATTCCTCGGACAATTCGCCGCTTTCATACATATTTTTCAAATGCTTTGTGACAACGCTCCTGTCCACATCAAAAAGCTGACCAATCGCTTTTTGTGTTAGCCATACATCGTGATCCTGCACACGGACTTCAATACCGTCTTCCTGAGCATCCTTTGCAAATATAAGGAAATCCACGGTACTGTTTCGAATCTGTAATTTTGTATTCTTGTTCTTGGTCATTATGTATCACCATCCAGTCATTCTTCATCAGAATTTATTGTAACATAAATAACTTGATTTTATATTATCCATTATACTTTTTCTTTTCCACGGAATCAATCTGCATTCCATTCTTTGTCAAAAAACTTTTCTACAAGCTTCCAACCAGAAGTTGGATAAGACACAGACTCATCAAACTAATGCGTCATTGTTTTTGAAGTTGCTTACTGCTTTTCTCAGAAAGCAGAAAGGTCTTACGCAAGAAGAACTTGCTAACGCCCTCGGTGTAACCAACCAAGCGGTTTCAAAATGGGAATCAGCAAAATGCTGCCCATCCATTCCGAAGATGCTTATGCAACCATTGCTCAGATCAGCGATAAGTCTAGGGTATCTCTAGAAAAAGTCCAAGATTGTTTGGAGCATATTTCATGTAAGGAGGCAGACGCTATGACGAAAACCAAGATTACGCCCGCCGCAACGGTTTTCCCAACCCGACCCATTTCACGGACGATGGAATCTCCGGAACCCGGTTTGACCGCCCAGGATTTACCGCCATGATGGAGGAAGTGGAGGCCGGGAACGTGGTGAGATGGTATAATAAAGTTGTAACACCAAACAGGAAATAAATGATATATTC
>CANAZK010000010.1 GCA_947366105.1 uncultured Lachnospiraceae bacterium
TCAGTTTGTTCGGATCTGACATATTTAAAGAAATCTTATCCTCCCGGTAACTGTTCTTGAGATTTATAACGCCCTCCGCTTTCCTTCCAATACCCGCTTTCACAACGAAGCTTTTTTTAGCATCTTTGATAAGATTTTGAATTCTCTTCCTATCTGCCTGAAGAAGACTTCTGAATTCCCTCTCTTTCTGCGCATCCCATTCCTCGCGTACAACAACAACCTTATCAAAATCACTTTGAATAATCGAATCCGATAAGCATTTTTTCACACTTTCTCTCAAAACATTAACATCATTCATTCTCATATTAATATCTTCCGGACTCTTTCCATCCTTATATTCAAGACCAAACACAATGACCTGATATACTTTATCTATGGACATGCCTAAAAGCCTTGTACTCCTTTTAATCTCTTCTGCGGAGCAGGCCTCGCCGCTCAAAATACCGTGCAGTAAATCATTTTGGTATTTTTTCTCCATCTCCGCAACCGCATACCTCCTTGAAATCTCATATTGCAGCGCTGAAACGGCTCCTTCTATTGCAATATAGTCCATCACATCCAGCTTCGGACCCATCTCTGTCACAACCAAATACAGCTTCGTTCCCCAAATTTTCTTCATGGTCACAAGATACTGATCCACTTTGCGATCTTCAGCCTCCAAATAAATCCTCTGCTTCATATAACAGTAATTTGAAGCGGCCTCCGGTTCGAACTCATGCGGTCCCTCTACAACCCTGTAATTTTCAGGACTCTTCTTCGTTCTCCCAAGGCACACGCCGTTCTGCTCATACACGGCAGCCGGGTTGCCGAGAAGCTTGTACAATACATGCAGAAATTTCTCAATTCCGTCTTCATGAGATGAAAGCGAGAGAATCAAGGCTTCAAAATTATCGCGGGTTGTCTTAAAATACTTTAGACGCTTCACCTCCTCGCTAAACAATTCCTCCATGATAAGTCTCATAATATCCTTAAAAGAAACGTCAAACGTCACTTCAAGCATAGGAATTCCACATTTTTTTGCATACTCTTTAAAAAGCCCGATCTTTTCTTCAGCAGATTCTACGTCGCGCCCTCTTTTAAATATCAACCCACTGATTTTTTTCCTCTCAAGCTCCCCTATACGCCTTTCAACATCATCAAGACTGTCATATCTAAAAGCATATAATCCTGTGAGCAGAATTTCACCGCCGTTAATAAATTTAACAATATCCGGCGCCTCGATAATGGTTGCGCCTTTAATTTCATTATCAAGCCCCTCTTCTCCCGCAACTAACTTTACCGGCTGCAGATTCTCCCATTTAAGCAGTTCTCTTACTATCAAACCCATTTTGTCACCCTCATCCAATCCTAGAATATTGCCTTGTATTATATCATCATTTTCCATAAATAACCATGTGAAAAATCATTTCCCCGAGGGTCACCTAAAAAGTTATAAAATCTATGTTCTTTTCTAATTTTTTTACCTCATGTCCAGGTTTCCTTTACGTTTATTTCCCACTGCTCTATAATACAATACAGAACAGTTTATTAAACAAAAAGGAGATGATTTCCAAGGTATGAACTATCAGACACACAACTCCGATTCCCTCGCTTCTGTCTGGATTGCAGATAACGGGGATGGAACTTACACAAACAATGTACTGTGGGCAGACTTTCCCGATACCGATATCATCCGTGTAGAAGACACTTATTACCTTATTTCTACAAGCATGCACCTGTTTCCAGGGGCGCCGGTTCTAAGTTCCAAAGACCTCGTCCACTGGCATTTTGAAAGCTATGCTCTTCCTTATGACCAGGTACTTTCCTTGGCAAACCGGGAACACGCAATGGATCTGCAGCAGGGACATATTTACGATATGGGCGCTTGGGCAGGAAGTATCCGATATCACTCCAAACTACATAAATTTTACTACCTCGTAAATATGCAGGATGGAACTCCCGAGGAATATGCTGTCCTCAGTGTTTCCGATACTGCCCGCGGTCCCTGGACGCTTTACCGGCTAAGTCAGAGATTATATGATCCCGGACTGCTTTTTGATGAGGATGGAACCGCTTATGTCATTCACGGACAGGGGCAGCTCTACCTGACACGCTTAAAGCTTGTAGACCTGGACACAGGAGAATACGCGGTTGATGAGACATTTGCCGATGCAGATGAGAATGGATGCCGCAACAAACCTTTTTACAATTATTCCGGCGGATATTATAACGAGGGGTCCCATGCCTATAAGATAAACGGCATTTATTACATACTGACTACTCCGACATGGGGAAATACGGGCACTAAAAAAGAGATTTGTATACAGACAAAAGATCTGATTCATGGTCCTTACGCAGTCCGTGATATCCATTCCGGTTTTATGAATTTTGGCGAAAACGGCATTCACCAGGGCGGCATCGTCGATGTTCCATTGAAAGACGGGACAACAGAATGGTGGTCTATTATTTTCCAAGACCGACACAAACTTGGACGTACTCCTACTTTGCAGCCTGTATTTTGGGAAATGGACAATGACGGACTCTTATGGCCAATGATCGGCGCAAAAGGCAAAAATGGCTGCCTGTCCGTTTCTACGTTTCAAAAGCCATTCATAGAAACCGGAATTACTAATATTTCTACCGTACAGATAGCTTATAGAGACGACTTTTCGTCAGACACACTTGATTTATGCTGGCAATGGAATCACATTCCAAACGACAAGAAGTGGAGTCTCTCCCAAAGACCCGGATATCTGCGGCTCTATACCGCTACTGTCACAGAAGATTTTTCCAAATCACAGAACACATTACGCCAGCGCGTCATCGGTCCGGAAAGCTCGGCAGCAATTAAACTTGAGCTCTCCCATATGACTTGCGGAGACCTTGCCGGACTTGCCGTACATCAGCAGGAATATAACTATATCGGCGTACAATGTATCTCCGAAAGCGGAGAAAAGAAACTCCTAATCAACGACCGCGGTACGGAAGTCCTTTCCCAAATACTTCCATCCCACACGAACACGCTTTGGCTTTGCGCCTCCGCAGTCCGGATGGAATACCGCAGTACATTTTCTTATAGTTTGGACGGCATACACTACCAAAACTTTGGGGACGTCTACGAAATGCACTATGGAGATTACGTTGGCATGGGCTATGGCATTTTTCATTTTGCCACAAAAGCACTTGGCGGATACGTAGACCTTGATTGGTTTGAACTTACCACAAACACTCCAAACCATAATTTAAAACCTTTCGGGACACAAATCGAAGCCGAACATTATGACAATCAAAAATACGAGTTGTATGAAGGACAGGAACCACAGTACGTGAATAATCCTCTGACTACATGGACTTCCGATATCCATCAAACAGAAATTCTGACTAAATGGGGCAGCGCTTACGATTTGGCAGTCTCCAATCTCCATAACGGAGACTGGGTACAATATAACAGAATTGATCTTGGTGATGGCGCCAGCGAGGTGATTATCCGGGCTTCTTCTACCATTTCCGG
This sequence comes from uncultured Lachnospiraceae bacterium, assembly GCA_947366105.1. GTDB lineage: Bacteria > Bacillota > Clostridia > Lachnospirales > Lachnospiraceae > Faecalimonas. The sequence goes on from CANAZK010000010.1 coordinate 3,491, forward strand.
CGGACGGCTCGAATTTCGGGAAGATACTTTGGAGGGCAGATTACTTGCATCCGTCACACTTCCAAATACAGGAGGAGAAGAATGTTTCCAGAATCTGTATGCCAAAACAGATCCTTCCCTTACCGGAATCCGGAAACTGTTCCTCATCTATTACGGAACCGATAACACTTGCCGGGTCAATTGGTTTTTATTTCATTAGAAAGGATAAATCACTATATGAAAAATATTTTTAATATAGACAATAAATTCTTTACCTTTATGTCAAAAGCAGCGGACATAATGATACTTAACATGCTGTTTATACTGACTTCGCTTCCGATTATTACAATCGGGACTTCCCTCACAGCGCTGTATTCCGTATCTTTGAAACAAAGCGCCGGAACTTCCGCCTATGTTGCGAAAGAATACTTTCATGCATGGAAAGAAAATTTCAGACAGAGTACCATCTTATGGGTTGGTTCCCTGTCCGCTTTTATCCTGCTATGTCTGAACCTAGCATTAAAAGTAGACGGAACGTTTTATTTCTTTATGCGTTTTATGATGTTTCTTTCTTTAGTGTTATATATCATGGTTACACTCTACGCGTTTCCGCTGCTTGCAAAGTTTGAAAATACATTAAAACATACAATTGTCAATGCGTTTTTAATGTCCATCCGACATTTTTTCACAACTTGTACCCTATTTGGAACGGCAGCACTTTTTCTTTTCATTACCGTTGCTTATCCGTCCATGATTAAACTGACTTCTATGGCATGGTTTTTATTCTTCTTCGCAATCATTGCAAGAATTCAGGCAACCTTGTTAGACAAAATTTTTAACCGATATCTTTCTCAATTTGAATAGGCAAAAGAAAGGATGAAACACTTTGTAACACGTTTCATCCTTTCTTTTCCATCATATTCACCTTCTCCTATCCTAATTTCGGTTCGTCCATCAGACGAATCGTGTCTGCTGCTTTTCCGTCTGTCTCGAACAAGACAATCTCATTTTCTCCTTTCCGTAACATCGGTCCCGGGATATAAAGCCTTCTCTGCGGCCCCTCATCCCAAAATCGCCCAATGTTTCTTCCATTCACGAAAGCCACGCCTTTTCCGAATCCCTCCAAATCAAGGAACGTATCTCCTGTTTCATCTGCCCGGAATGCAAATTTATAAAATGCAGGCATTCCTTCCTGATATCCGCGGGAATAATCCACCTTTTCCACATTGTCTAACGGAAGGGAATACATATCCCATCCCATATGGAATGTCCCGTTAATTAGCACACCCTGCGTAATTCCCTTTTTCTGAAGCTCGATTTCCGGACCATAATTGACCCTTCCCATATTTTCCATAAGGATGTCCAAAGAACCGCTCTCTTCCTTTAAAGTAAAGCCGTCTCTTCTGTCCATCTCATCGTCATCGCGAATCTCCACTTGTCTGCCATCCGCAAAAATAATTGCACGATCCATGCCGCCGCGGATTTTGCAGGAGCCAATTTCTTTCCCTCTCGTAATCGTACTTCTGTAAAGTACATATCCATAATTCTGTCCCAGCTCTTCCATAGATAACGGCATCGCATCGCGAACCGGAGAGGATAACGTATCAAGTGTTTCAAACAGACCCGCCTTTACCCGAAGAGAAATCTCCCCATACGCCTTTCTTACAATCGGCGTTGTAAATTCCACTTTCGGAATCTCTCGGAATTTGGAAATCACTTTCTGGAATTCCAGATATTTTTGCGTAATCCGTCCGTCTTCTGTAAGCGGCGCATCATAATCATAAGAGGTTACATCTGCACCGATTTTATCATCATAATTAGAACCATTCATAAAACCTAAATTGGTTCCGCCATGGAACATATAAAAATTCACATGTCCTCTCTCCAGCATTTCCTCTAGAGATTTTTTATGTTCTGCATAATCCACCACACTGTGGTCTTTCATCTTCCAATGATCAAACCAGCCTACCCAGAACTCCATGCACATTAAAGGCTGGTCGCCGATGATTTTCTTCACCTCCTCAAAACGCTCTTTGCCTTTGGAGCCAAAGTTTGCAGTTCTCCATGCTCCCTCCAGATATCCATCATCCATGTACTGTCTGCCAGGTCCATCCGATGTAACAAAAGGAATCGTAATACCTCTTCCTGCCATCATATCTTTCAGCGCCTGCAAATACTCTTTATCATTTCCATAGGAACCATACTCATTTTCAATCTGAAGCATGAGAACCGGTCCTCCCTTTGTAATCTGATATGGGGCAATCAACGGAATCAGTTTATCATAATAACGCGCAACGCAGTTTAAATATACTTTGTTGTAACAGCGCAGCCGAATTCCCTGTTTTGTCAAAAGCCATGCCGGGAAACCGCCGAACTCCCACTCCGCACAGATATACGGGGATGGACGTAAAATAACATATAATCCCAATTCCTGTGCAATCTCAATAAATTTGCAAAGATCTGCACCGCCCTCAAAGCAGAATTCACCTTCTCTTGGTTCATGGACATTCCACGCCACATAGGTCTCAACCGTATTACAGCCCATTGCCTTTAATTTTTCCAAACGATCCCTCCAGTATTCCGGTACCACACGGAAATAATGAATACTTCCGGAAATAATCTGAAATCTTTCCCCATTCATGTAAATCTCATCTTTTATTTCAAATATATTCTGCATGTCCTTTCTCCTGTCAAATTTAAAAATATATACGGTAAACCCGCACGCCTTTTCCCGAAGCCGATTGTACCTGTATTTCCACTGTTCCATCACAAGTTTCCCACCATACAGTAATTGGTGTCACAGAAATGATTCTATGGTCTTTCGGGTGTTCTACTACCTTACCGTCAACACGCACCTCTGCCTTTTCATCAAAAGCCAGCGCCTGTATCTTCAATTCTTCCTGCTTTGGAAGTCTGTATTCCAAACATTCCGGAGCAAATTCAAGATCATTGTTCTTCACCACAATACCGGAAAGCGCATACTCATTGACTGAATCCACTCCAAAGTCCTCATAAATCTCGAACTGCTGAATCCCCGCACAAAGTCTTCCATCTACCTGCAGAAATCTGACTTTCACATATCGCACGTTTTGCGCAGTAAAATAATCCAGCACACCATTTGACCACGAAGTCCTCCGATTCTCCGCCCGCTTCTCCCAGTGCGCTCCATCCAAAGAAGTATAAATCTCATATTCATAAAACGTGCAGTCTGAACCCATCTGTCCTCCGACAAAGACTTTCGCATTACGCACATGATGCACACCGCCCAAGTCTACCTGCCATTCCTGAAATCCTTCTCTCGGATTCTTCCCAAACCAAATTCCGTCATTCCACACATCCTGTGCGCATTCCGGATTCACAGATGCCGTTGCTGTTTTTCCAAAAGCAATATTTTCAGAAAGCTCTGTCTCTTTCTTGGCGAGCTTTTCTTCCCACAGATACGGAGACAACAATACAACCTCTGTCGGGACTTCCGCCCGGAATTCAATACGCATTTCTTTCGCGCCCTCTACGCAAAGCTTAACATCTGCGACTTTTCCTCTATATCGTAACACATCATCCAAATAAAAGAAAAGCTCTGCTTCTCTGTCTCCGCTTAATACTTTATATCCGGTCTGAAAATACGTCTCGCCTCTTAACTTCCATACAGTAGTTCCTTTCAGGAGGATACTTTCAGGATACTGTTCGCCGTCTGCCTCCGCCTTAGAAAGCGCTCTCGCATCTCCTGTCCACTCATGGCTTAACAAATTGAATCTTCCCTTACACAAGGTATCTGTTCCAGCAAAAACGTTTCCATCGATTCCACCTCTTTCAGACGGTTGAAGTTCGAGTTCTGTCTCCCCTTCCAAAAGCCCTTTTCCGGATGCGCATACAGTAATCTTTCCTGAAGTGTGCCCGCTTCTTATGTAGGCAGATGCAATTCCCGCCTCCGCCCACGCCGGATTGGTTCCGGCCAGCAGATTTCCATCCCCGACGATCCGGGCATCCCCCTCGATTGTGAAGAAAATCTTCTGTTCTGCATCTGTACAAAGCACACCCTGTTCATCCAAAATCTCTGCCCGGACAAGTACCAAATCATTTCCGTCCGCATGAACCGGAACTCCAAGTGTATCCACCGATACTCGCAGATGATGAGGTTCTCCCGCTGTTTTCCTTACATCCTCTGCAAGAAGATTTTCTTCGGAACCATATCCCCTCGCCCTCAAAAGTGTTCCTGTTTCATATGGAACAGAGGCAAAGTAAAATGGCGGATGCGGTAAATATGCGGCATTCTCTTCCTTATACGGAACCTCTTCTTTTTCCCACAGGACTTCCCCCTGACGTTCCACTGTCAAAACGACTTTCGCCACATTGCTATACACATAGATTTCTCTATATGCATCCGAACCGATTGTCACCGGCTTATCACTTTTATCTAAAGAAGGCGCATGCTTGGTCCACTCGCTTGCAATATAAAGAATCGTCCGTTCTTCCTGCTGGCTTGCATATGCCCAATACGCAGTCTTCGGTATACGGTATCCGTCCCAGATTCCACACGGAGACATAAGACTTCCCGCACCGCGGCTGTCTATCCCTGTCCAGATTGCAGCGCCGACAAATGCCGGATTCTCACTCCGTATCTGATAGCACCTTGCCAGACTGTAATCCTCCGGCAGATTTCTAAATAACATCTGATTCGCTTTCACAAGATTTCTCGCCTCTCCATGCGGATAGAATCCATCTGTAGTTCCTCTTGTTACTCTCCGGGAATGAAAATCACCATAATATTCAATATAGCAGTCTGTATATTCTCTTAAGAACATCACTGCTTTTTCCGTCTTCTCAAGAGGATCCTGAAATCCATATATGAAATCAGCCTCACAGTCAATTCCATTCGCTTCCGGTCTTGCATCATATCCATAACTCTCTGCCGCTATTTTTGCAGACTTCTGCTCTGCAAGTGCAGTAAGCGCAGATTTTCTGGAAAAGCCATACGGAACATGGTACGTCTCATTCAACACTGTTTCGTACGCAAGAACGCAAGGGTGATTCCTGTCTCTCCGCACCATCTGGCGGATATTCTCCCACACTCTTGCTGAAAATGGTTCCGGCTGATCCGTCGGATACCACTGCCATCCAGGCGTTGCTTCAAATACAAGAATCCCCAGCTCATCACATGCATCCAAAAATGCTTCTGACATCGGATAATGGGCTGCTCGTACTACCTTAAAACCTGCTTCCTTAATCAGAATTGCATCTCTTCTCTGCATAGATGCAGGCGCTGCATTTCCGATAACCGGATAATCCTGATGGCGGTTCACCCCGGATAAGAAAGGCTGTACTTCACCGTTAATGAGAAGTCCCTTTTCCCTATCCACTTCAATTTCCCGGATTCCAAACCGGGTTGTTTTTTGTTCTGTTACTGTTCCTCCAACCGAAATTGTAACCCGAAATGTATAGAGAACCGGTGCACTAAGATTCCAAAGCGAAGGTTTGTCTATCTTAAATTCAGCCAATACATCCTGCACCGAATTTGCCGCAAGAGAAATACTTTGTTCGTCTTTTTCCACGACTGTTTTTACTCTATCTAACACTTCACATAGAACGGTAATCTGTTCTTCCGTATTTCTAGTAGAACGCACCTGTACTTTTGCAGAAATCTCAGCCTCTTCTTTGGAGACCTTGGGATATTCCAGTATAATGCCTCCGCCTCTTTCTACATTTTCATAGAGCGGATCTGTCACAAAAATATCCTCTGCCACATCCAGCCATACGTCCCGGTACATTCCTCCAAAATAAGTGAAATCCAACAAGTCCTGCGGTTTCCCGGGTGGAACCTGTCCATTGTCCTCATTATTTGTCCGCACAACAAGAACATTATCCCTTCCGTCAAAATATGCCGCATCACTTAAGCAGACAACGAACGGAAGGTACCCACCATAATTTGTATGTAAGAGAACTCCGTTTAACCAAACATCTGTCACTCCCATTACTGCATCAAATGTCATATACAGATTCTTATATTTCATTTCTTCCGGAAATTCAAAATATCTTACATAAGTCCCGATTCCCTGTGCCGTTGTTACGCCCCGTTTTGCATACGGTTCCAGCCGGAATGTATGCGGAACAGTCACTTCCTGCCAATTGGAAGGCCACAGCCCGGGGGCTTTCTCCCCCAAACATTCCGCAGCATCCTCATCAATAAAATACCATCCCTGATGTAATCTCCATCTTTCTCTCATATTCTAACCCTTTACACTTCCAAGCACCAAACCTTTGGTGAAATATTTTTGCAAAAACGGATAAATGACCATAACCGGAATTGTTCCCAAGAACAACTGTGCCGCACGTCCTGTTCTTTCGTTCAAGTGCGCCATCATCGCAGCCATGTCTCCATTTCGTCCCTGTTGAATCATCCTACTAAAATTCTGCAACAATGTTTGCAGATAAGTCTGTAACGGATAATTATTAATGTTATCCATATATATCAGTCCCGAAAACCAGTCGTTCCAATGTGCCACAATACAAAACAGACCTACCGTTGCAAGTGCAGGTTTCAACACCGGCAGTAGTACCCTGACAAGAATCTGGATTGGACTTGCACCGTCAATAGCCGCCGCCTCTTCCATTTCCTCCGGAAGTTCCCGCATAAAGTTCATCAACACAATCATATTATACACCGGAAGTGCTCCCGGAAGAACCAATGCCCAAATCGTATCCTTTAAGCCCAATGATGTTACAACAAGATACGTCGGAATCATTCCTCCACTCACTAACATTGTGATCATAAAAAATACCATATAAATGTTTCTGCCTGCAACCTGCTTTTTTGTCTTAGAAAGCGGATATGCTGTAAGAATCATTAATACAAGATTAATTCCAACCCCTAAAATTACCCTCTCAAACGATATCAGCATCGAATGTATAAATCTCCCTCCTGTCAATGCAAACTCATAAGAAGCCACATTGAAATCAATTGGAAGAAATCCTACTTTTCCCGCCGAAACAGCCGTTGCAGAACTAAAAGATACCGCAAGTAAATGTATAAACGGAAGAACACAGGTCATTGAAATAATAATTAACAGTATAATATTAACGATATTAAATATCTTCCTTCCTTTTGATTTATATAAATTCATTTCCTTCTTCCTCCTTAGAATACACGATATCCCGCAACCTTATCTGCAAGGAAATAAGATAATCCGACTAATATACATGAAACAACAGACTTAAATAATCCAACCGCGGTACCAACAGAATACTGTGCCTGCTGAATACCAAGACGGTATACATAAGTATCAATGACGTCACCTGTCTCATATACAATCGGAGAATATAGGTTGAAGATCTGGTCAAATCCCGCACTTAATACATTACCCAATGATAACACAAACATTAAAATAATGGTCGGCATCAAAAGTGGAATGGTAATGTAAATAGTTTGTTTCCATCTTTTTGCGCCATCCATCATAGCCGACTCATAAAGCCCCGGATCAATTCCGGAAAGGGCCGCCAAGTACACAACCGTACCGAATCCAAATCCTTTCCAAATATCTGTTACAATCATCGTCCACGGGAACACTCCGGAGTCTCCAAGGAAACTAATCGGCTCAATTCCGATCATGCCTAATACCTGATTTACCGCACCATTTCGAGATAATATCTCCATTAACACACCCGCCATAATAACCCATGACAGAAAGTTCGGAATATATACAAGTGTTTGGAAAATTCTCTTGATCTTTTCAGACACCAGTTCATTTAATAATAATGCAACAATTACCGGAACTACAACACCGCCAATTAACTTAAAGCATGCGATATATAAAGTATTCCAAATCGTTTTAACAAATGCCGGTTGACTAAACAAATATGTAAAATTATCTAATCCAACCCAAGGAGAAGCAAATCCCGTTCCCGGATTATATTCCTGAAATGCAATTATAAGACCATACAATGGAATATAGCTAAAGATAAATACAAGAATCACTCCCGGTATAAGCATTGCATGATACTGCCACTGTCTTTTTAATGTCTTCATAGTTTTTCCTTTCTTAAAAATATAACGGGAATCACTCCCGTTATATTTTTCATTATTTATTTCCCATAAATTTCATTGACTTCTTTTGTTGCCTTTTCTCCACCGGCTTTTGCCCAGTCCCCTACAAGTGTATCGAAGTATTCTACTGGTTTCTCGCCAACAATAATCTTTGTAAATCCTTCTTTCAAAATATCATCCAATGTACTTCCTGATTTAGAAAGTGTTGTTGGAGGCGCCCCCCAAAGCATATCCTCAAGAATTAAGTTTTTTTCTCTTGCCAATGCGCCTACTTCATTAAAGCAATGTTCTTTTCCGTAGACCAAATACTCTCCTCCACCACCAGCATCATTTTCTTCAATAACTCTTATACATTTGCTCCACAATTCTGCAGTCCGTCCCCAGTTAGAAGTATCTGCTTTAGAGCCTTCTGGCAAAGCTTCTTGTATTTTCAGATATCTTTTATATTCTGCTTCTGTATCAAACATACGAAATGGTCCCGGAATTGTTCCTAAATTGAATAATTTCTTTTCCATTTCTGCGTCCAGCCCCGCTTCTCCATCCGAAGCAGCTACATAGTAGTTCATTAAACGGATGGCAGCTTCTGGATTCGGACAATCTTTGCTTACTACAGTATATCCATAGTTTGCAAATTTTACTGGTACTTTCGCTTCTTCTCCTGTCGCAGTCGGTATCGGGAAGGCATCGTAAGTTCCATCCACTCCCCACTGTTCAATTGAATCCGGTCCAACTCCCCATACAAAATAGCTTGAAAACGGACTAACACCTGTATCTCCAGCCAACACTTTTTGGAACATCTTCTCAGCATCTGTAATTGTAAATTCAGGATCGATTAGCCCTTCCTTATACCATCGTGCATATGTTTCCAATACCTGTTTCATTTCCGGCTGGACAGAACCATACTCAATAGAACCATCTTCTTTCTCAATCCAGATACCTGGATATGCTCCCCAAGCCGGAGCCATTCCCTTCATTCCATCAAGGTCTGATGTCTCAGTAAATCCAAATTTGCCATGTTTAGATTGGATTGCTTTTACTAATTTTTCAAAATCTTCAACTGTTTTAATCTCTTTTATACCAGTTTCTTTCATCCAGTCTTTCTTTACCCATACACAAAGCATATCTTCTTCTGCTCCTTGACTTAATTGAGGAATTCCATATAACTTTCCATCAATTTTGCCCGAATCAAATGTCGCCTGTGCTTTTTCCGCATAACTCTTCAGAAGATCAGATGCATTTTCTTCCCAAATTTCCGTTAAATCCCAAATCATATCTGCTTCTTTTAATTCTTTTACCTGTTGTGCTTTGGCTGAAAAAACGTCCGGTATATCTCCTTCTGCAATTGCCAAATTTATCTTTGTAGCATTATCACTGCTGACCCATTCATTCTCTACATTAATGTTAAAACGTTCTTTGTACTCGCGGAACCAAGGATTATCATCATAATCATCCCCTTCATCCCAGCGTATGGCTACATTTTCATTTTGAATTGTGCTTATTGTCACTTCCTCTTTGTACGGTTCCCATATGTCCTTCGGAACTTCTACCGCTGTTCTGTTCTCTTTTGTTTTTTTTCCATTTTCCTTTTTCATACAGCCTACAGCTCCGAAAACCATACTAACCGCCAGTAAAACTGCCAATACCTGTTTCATTTTCATATTTTTCTCCTCCTATGTTTTGATGAATACATTTTTATATATTTCGACATAAAAATCTATAAAATATCTTTCGTTTTTTATAATTTTTATACTCTATTCATCATTTTTCTCATTATTTTATAAATTATAAAAAATTTTATATATATGATTTCCATGAATAATACGGTATACTAATTAAATAAAGAAACATACTTAACAGGAGACGCTATGAAATCGCATAATACATTACTGAAAAAAACTGTCTTACTCTTTGTCGGCATTTTCATTCCGCTGACAACAATTGGAACCATCGCTATCATCCACAGCAACCACAAGTTAAAAGAACAGATTCTTTCTTCTATTGATTCCAACAGTGAGAATTATGTTTCACAACTAAATACCATGTTGGACAATCTCTATATTAATGGGTATAACTTGATAAATCAGTCTAATTTTATGAAGTTTTCCAATACTTATAATAATTTTTCACCTTACGACAAACGAACACAGGTGAAGCTTCTTCAGGATCAGTTATCGGGATTAAGGCTTTCCTCACCTTTGGTAGAAGCCGCACACGTATATTTTTTCGACTATGCCATTGCATTTCATTCACGTGGATATATGTATGGAAGTTTCCACGACTTATCAGAAGAACATATAGAAATTCTACAGAATTTCACACAAGGCAAAAGTCTGAATTATTATGAAAATCCACTGAATTGTGAATTGGCTCTGAATTTATTCATCTTACCGGAATATTCCGATAAATACTGTGCCGAAATCACAATCTCCCAACAGGAAATCAAAAAATACCTGAATGCAAATGCAACTTACAAAAACGAAAGTTATCTTCTCTATTCCAATACAGCTTTTAGAATTGACAATCTTTCTGATTCTATCAAAGAAGATACGTTCACTCTCCAAAAAAAGCTGGAAGAAAAAGGGGATTCCAGGGCGCTTGCACCAATAACTCTGAGCAATACGGATTACTATGTATTTTCCTACGAACTTCCAAGCCTGTCGGCACATTACATACGCTTAATACCGGCAGACTCACTGTTCAGCAAAATCAATGCGACGCCTATTTTACTTTTACTCGTTTTCATGTTTGTATTCGGCGCCTGTATCTTGTTCTTTATCGGCGTGTACCGACTGATTCACAAACCTTTGTATCAGCTCACAACTGCGTTTGATGAATTAGAAAACGGTAATTTCTCCGTTACAATACACGATATGCAAAATGCAGAATTTGCTTATTTATTTCATGCTTTTAACAACATGACAGCAAAGCTGAACCGTCTGATTGAACAGGATTACAATCAAAAGATGCTTTTACAGAAGGCAGAATTAAAACAGCTGCAGGCGCAGATTAACCCACACTTTTTATACAATAGTTTCTTTATGTTACAAAGAATGATAAAAATGGATATGTCCAAGGAATCCCAGGAAACAGCAAGTGCACTCGGAAAATATTTTCACTATCTTACAAGAAACAGTATGGACAATGTAACATTAATGACAGAATACGAACATGCGAAAACCTATGCTTATATTCAGGGTCTTCGTTTCGCAGGACGCATTCAGATTCAGTTTGATGAACTTCCTGCAGAATTTCAGAGTCTGCCTGTCCCGAAATTAATCCTGCAGCCTCTGCTTGAAAATGCATTCAACTATGGCTTAAATAACAAAATGGATAACGGATTTTTAAACATCCATTTTTCCCATCACGGCGATCTTCTTGCAATCATCGTAGAAGATAATGGGGAGGAACTGACAGACGAATTGCTTCAGACGTTACAGAACAATTTGAATATTGCAAAAGAGACATCGAATAATTATGAAACGACTGGTCTTCTCAACATTCAGAGAAGACTTTCCATCTTTTCAGATTATTCCTATTCTCTTAATATTTCCCGTTCAACTATAGGAGGACTTTGCGTTTCTATCTGTTTAAGAAAATAAGTTTAGGAGGAATTATATGCGCTTATTAATTGTAGATGATGAGCACCACATTGTAAATTATCTTACGGTTCTTATTGCAGAACAACAATTTCCGGAACTGGAGATTTATAAATGTTATTCAGGAAAAGAAGCTCTTTCCATCGTCCGCACTTCTTTGATTGATTTGATGCTTTTGGATATACACATGCCGGGAATGTCAGGACTTGATGTAGCAGCTTCCGTCACAAAACTATTACCTCGCTGCCGTATCATTTTTCTGACGGCGTATGATAGGTTTGACCACGTTTATGAATCCAATAAGTTAAAACACACACGGTATTTATTGAAAACAGAAGACGACCAGGTTATTCTAAATGAGATTTCCTGCGCATTGGAAGAATTAGAAGAAGAAAATAACCGGCTTCTTCTATTGTCCGAAGCCCAGCAGAAATCTTTCCTGCTCTCCCACCTCCTTCAGCAGAATATATTGAAAGGAATTGTTGCGGGACATCCCATCGAAAAACTGGAACGGGAATTAAGTATTACCGGCTCTGATTTTACATTGGATTTATATCAGCCGGTTTATTTGATGTATACACAGATCCACTATAAAACATTAGATGAGATGAACCTTACTAATTCTTCTCATACGCTTCAGTATCTGCAGTTGATAAATAAGCTCTTAGAAGAAAACTTTAAGTTTTCAATGCTGGATTTGGGAAAAGGGATGCTGCTTCTATTTTTCCAGCCTCTACCCCCTTTTTCTTCTGAATTTGAGTTTCTGCAGTCTGTTGCCAATGATTTTGCTGATTATTATTTTACAAAATATAAACGGCAGGTCACTACTGTACTCTACCCAGAGAGTTCACAATGGAACGAGGTATACAACCGTTTTCATGTGCTGCAGCAATATGCGGAATCCTCAAGAGATGCCGTACCTTTAATCTACTCGGCTTCCAATGCACCGGAAGATGAGATTTCAATGGTTTTGCCAGGCAAAGACTCTGTAAACCGAATCTCTCTTGAGAAAAAACTGCAGGAACTTTCTTTTTATCTTTATCAGAACTCTGAAAAAGATTACTTACGTACTTTGAAACAACTAGGTATGGAATGCATCCATATCCGCAGCATGCACAGTCTCTCTGCCATCAAAATCTACCATTCGATAACACTGACTTTGATGCAGTATATTGATTTATACCATTTACAAGAGAAGATTATTTCCAAAGTTGCCCTCTATCCTTTGTACTATATCCACGATTTTTCTTCCTGGAAAGATGCCTTTTATTATTTGGAAAAGCTCTCCAGACAGATTTTCGATATTATGACTTCAAAGAAACTGGACAGAAACGAACAACTAGTACAAAAGATTAAAACTTACATTCGTGACCATCTTGCAGATTCTTTGACACTTACCACAATCTCACGAATCGTAAATTATAACGAAGCGTATATTTCCCGGCTTTTCAAACAGATTAACGGAATGGGAATCTCGGAATATATCTCTCAGGAACGTATTTCCGCAGCAAAGAATCTGCTCATTACAACGACTGATTCCATGCAAAGTATTGCAACAGCCACCGGTTTTGATACCGCACAATATTTCTCTCTTGTATTCAAGAAGACAACTGGAGTCTCTCCCAGCGAATACAGACGTTCTCATATGTAAAAATATAAGGACAAAAACAAAGAGTTGGAACTTAAGACTGGTAAAACGAAACCAGCGGAAAAGGATAATGAGATTGCGGAACTAAAACGTCAGCTTGCCGCCCATAGGTAGTGTAAAATATTGTAGGAAACCACTACATCATCAAATGGTTAGACGGCGACGACAAGAACATTCTCCTTTTTCCTCTTTTTTCCTGTATCTGATGTTGCACCTTGATTTATTTTCTGCTACCATAACATATACCATGACCTACAAAAAACTTACAGGAGGTATTAAAATGAAAATCAGTTTATTAGAACCGCTCGGCGTATCCGCCGAGTATATTCAAAAATTTGCAGATGCATGCAGGGCAAAGGGACACACTTTTACTTATTATGACAATAAGACCACAGACATAGAGGAATTAAAACGCCGTTCAGAAGGTCAGGATATTGTTATGATTGCCAACAATCCATATCCTGACGAAGTTGTACGTTCGGCAGATTCCCTCAAAATGATTGCCGTTGCATTCACAGGCATCGACCATGTCGGACTTGCCGCATGTAAGGAAAAAGGAATCACCGTATGCAACTGTGCCGGATATTCAAATGTATCTGTTGCAGAGCTTTCTATCGGAATGACAATCGGTCTTTTGCGTAAATTCCATGAATGTGACGAAGCCGTCCGCACGCAGAAGACAAGCGCGGGTCTTATGGGAATGGAGATTGCGGGGAAAACAGTCGGCATTGTAGGCTGCGGCAAAATCGGATTGCGGGCGGCAAAATTATATCAGGCATTCGGCGCAGATGTTCTCGCATATGCAAGAACCCCAAAAGCTGAATGGGCAGAGGAAGGCATTAAAGCCGTTGATCTTGAATCTCTTTTGAAAGAAAGCGATATCGTTGTAATCATGCTTCCTCTCAACGACTCTACACGAGGATTCTTAGACAAAGATAAATTAGCGCTTATGAAACCGTCCGCACTTCTTATTAACTGCGCAAGAGGTCCAATCATTGACAATGCCGCTTTAGCAGACGCATTAAACGAAGAACGTATCGCAGGCGCCGCAATAGATGTATTCGATATGGAACCGCCGATTCCTTCCGATTACTGCCTGCAGAATGCAAAAAATATACTTCTCACGCCGCACATCGGCTTTTTAACAAAAGAGGCTATGATCAGAAGAGCCGATATTGAATTCGACAATGTACTTTCTTACACAGATGGAATTGTAAAAAACCAGTGCGCAGTCTAAAATGAATAAAACCGGCAAATATACCCCTTATTCCCAAAAACCTTCAAAATTTTGTCAGGAATAAGGGGATTTTGCAAACCAAAGGTACTCGGAAGCAGAAATACAATAAAAGAAATTATGGAGGACAGCCAACATGACAGCTAACGAGATTAAACAAATTGTGGATGCACAGCGGAAATTCTTCTATACAGGCGCTACATTGAATGTGGATTACCGCCTGACTGCCCTCAAGAAATTAAAAACGTCCGTTCTCTCCCACGAAAAGGAAATCAACGAGGCGTTAAAAAAAGATTTGGGTAAAAGTGCATTTGAAAGCTATATGTGCGAAACGGGACTTGTATCAAGCGAACTAAGCTACATGATAAAACATACTCGTACGTTTGCAAAGGAGAAAACCGTTTTCACGCCTCTGGCACAGTTCCACTCAAGAAGCTATAAGAAACCTTCACCATATGGCGTTACCTTGATTATGAGCCCGTGGAATTATCCGTTCATGCTGACCATCGAGCCGCTTATAGACGCAGTTGCGGCGGGAAATACAGCAGTGCTGAAACCAAGCGCCTACTCTCCTCACACAAGCGATATTATTAAGCTTATTGTCGAAGAATGTTTTCAGCCGGAATATGTATCCGTTGTCATGGGCGGACGTGAAGAAAACACCTGCCTCCTGGAAGAACACTTTGACTACATTTTCTTCACCGGAAGCCCGGCGGTGGGAAAAGAAGTGATGCGAAATGCTTCCCGGCGCTTAACACCCGTGACATTAGAACTTGGCGGAAAAAGTCCTTGTATCGTGGAAAAGACCGCAAATCTAAAGCTCGCCGCCAGACGGATCGTATTCGGCAAATATTTAAACTGCGGACAGACCTGCGTAGCCCCGGATTATATTTACTGCGACGCTTCTGTCAAAGACGAATTGGCAAAACGGCTTAAGAAAGAAATTGTAAGACAATTTGGACGTGCCCCGCTTACTAATAAGAACTACGGCAAAATAATCAACGGGAAACATTTCCACCGCATTGCCGGGTTGATTGACCGGGATAAAATTGTTCACGGCGGAAAAATAAATGAAAAAACTCTCCAAATTGAGCCGACGGTTCTTGACAATGTAAACTGGAACGACGGCGTAATGCAGGAAGAAATTTTCGGTCCGGTGCTTCCAATCGTAACATACCATGCTATCGACAGCGCTATTGCCAAAATAAACTCCATGCCGCACCCGCTTGCGCTCTACATCTTCACTTCCAATCAAAAAGCAGCCAAAAAAGTAACTACCAAATGCAGTTTCGGCGGAGGCTGCATCAATGATGTCGTCATCCACCTTGCTACAAGCGACATGGGATTCGGAGGCTTCGGCGAAAGCGGAATGGGTTCTTATCACGGAAGAGACGGATTCAACACCTTCTCCCA
Source organism: uncultured Lachnospiraceae bacterium (assembly GCA_947366105.1). Taxonomy (GTDB): domain Bacteria; phylum Bacillota; class Clostridia; order Lachnospirales; family Lachnospiraceae; genus Faecalimonas. The sequence continues at coordinate 19,399 of CANAZK010000010.1, forward strand.
TTATAAGAGCATTGTCGATAAGAAAACATGGATAGACCTGCCCATGCGTTATCAGCCTTACCGCAGGATAAACGAGAAATTAATACGAATGTTTTTAAAGTAACTCCAAGCCTCTCCAATCAAATCAGCGCCGCCGACTAAATCGGTGACGCTGATTTTCACTACTCTTCATTTTGTATAATTCTTTTCTGTATCTTATTATAGTTCTCTCTCTTATGCGGAAACAAACAATTACTGCAGTCCTTGATTCCTTTTTCCGTATAAGTAAAATTACCTCCGCACTTATCTCCCTTCAGATACAACGGACAATAACAGAACAGACAGTTGAAATTCTCCGTATCGTCTGTTCTATGGCACGGAAAGTATTCGCACTCTCTGTGCTGAAAAAATTTATAGTTTTCCGACATATGATTCTCCTCACCTTCTATCTAAAAAGTCCGCTTATTTCTTTATCTGAAAGTATGTGCAACTCATGAAGAGCTCTCGTAATCGCAACATACAGAAGCTTCGCATCCTTCGGATTATTCCCGTAGGTATCTGAATCCGGCTTCCAAAGAACTACCGCATCGAACTCAAGCCCCTTCGTCCCGGCGACGGAAAGCACCATGACTCCATTGTGAAATGTATCCTCCTGCTCGATTCCAAGAAGCTGTTTCACCTTTCCAGCCTCCTCCTCTGTTTTGCATATAACCGCAATCGTCTCATATTCCGCCTTTAAAAGCCCTTGAAGCGTCATCTCCAACTGTCCGTGAAGCTTACCGCTTTCCACCATCTTCACACACACTTCCCTGCCGCGGCGTATCACCGGCTCAATCTTGTATTCACCCTGAGACGCCTTTTCCAATACTTTACCCGCACATTCCGATATCTCGATGGTATTCCGGTAACTCTTAAGAAGCATATAAAAACTGTCAGTTTCCTTTTCAAAAACAGCTTCTTTCAGCCCATCCCAATGGTTCATTCCTGTATCATAATGAATATTCTGAGACACATCGCCCATAATCGTAAAATAGCATTCAGGCAGCAGCTGTTTCAAAACATAATAAATCATCTCGCCAAAATCCTGCGCCTCATCAATGATAATCTGGCTGAATTCGTCCTCTTCCTTCTTCATAAAAATTCTTCGCCAAATCAGGGCAATAGCCGCAGTATCGTATATGTCCAATTCATTTTTCCAAATGCCGTTTCTAGTCCCGGTAAAGTCATAGTCCGAATTTTGGGATTCCAGTTCAAGCAAAAACTCATTATAGATCTGTATCTCTGTCCATCTCTTTTTGTCTGAGTGATAATAATTCCGGTACTTTCCCAATACAGCCCTTCTATCATCCGGTTCCATATCCGAACATAAGAATTTGATTTTAGATGAAATGCGGGAATTATATAATTTCTCTAACTGAAAAAGCGATAACCGTCCGCTGCTCCTGTAAGTTTCCTCTAAATTCTCGGCAGATAAAATCCGTCCGATTTTATCATCATAAATCTCTTCCAATGAAATATTTTCACTTCTCCATCTGCTTAAGAATTGTTCTAACGCTTTTACAAACTTAAGCTTGCTTTTTATTCCTGCATCATCCCGGTCCCGCACTATCTTATATTTTTTCTTCCAGCCCTTGTACATCAAGTAAGGAAGAAATACGTCCATCCGCATCTGCTTCACATGGTTCACGTCCAATTCCGGAAGTCCGCTGCTGATATAGTTAAGAAGCATATCGCTGCTCCCCACAATGCAGAACTCTGACGGCTTATATCTATCCTCGTAATTATACAGAAGATAGGAAATCCTGTGAAGCGCCACCGTTGTTTTTCCGCTTCCCGCCACTCCCTGTACAATTATATTCTTGGTCGGCACATCACGGATAATCTGATTCTGCTCCTTTTGAATTGTTGCTATAATATCGCCAAGAGCCGCCTCTTTATTCTGCGAGAGATATTTGATAAGCAGCTCGTCATTAGCGGCTGCATCATCATCATAAAATCCCAACAGCTTTTCTTCAGCAATATCATAAGTTCTTTTCTTCTTTAAATCAATCGGAACTTCCGTCTGCCCCAATACACTAAACGTACCTTTCCCCAACTCATTTTCATAATATACACTGGCAGCGGGCGCGCGCCAATCCACAATCACCACATCGGTCTGTTCTGTAGTCACACCATTTTTCCCTATATACAGCGACATATCCGAACATTCTTCAATGTTCCGGTAATCAATCCTTCCGAAATACGCTTTCTTAAGCGCCGCCCTGCTTTTTCTTATGGAATTTCTCGTGTGTTCTAAAATATGCATACCCGCAATTAACGCTCCATAGGAATCGCCGTCGCCCTTTTTCACATTCTGCGTCAGCACAGTCACCTCTTTTTTATATGCACGCTCTTTCTGTTCATATACATCAAGGTTCTTACGGATAATTGCAAGACATTCATCCAGATGCTTCTGTTCCTCTAATCTCTCTCTGTCCATATTTCTTCTCCCATTCTCAAATTCCACCCGTTCCTTCCCGTAAGTATTATTACAAAAAAAAGATAAAGATATAGACTTTTATTTTCATTTATGTTAAGCTGATATTAATATTCGTATGTATTTTAATTGTCTGATAACTCATAATCCATGTTCACATATTCAGAAATTTTATTTTGTCGCTTCATACAACGCAATGCTTACCGCTATCGGAAGATTCAAACTATCAATTTCCTTACTATGCCGTATAATAATACTCTCCCCAATATTATTAAACTCAGCCGGCAGCCCTGTAGCTTCATTGCCAAATATTAGAGAATAAGGCTGGTTAAAACGGCTGTCTGCCAATGCTGCCTTTGCATCCAGCATAAAAGGATGAAGTGAACGGGAAGAATGACATTCCAAATATAGGTCAAAGTTATCATAATACTGTATGTCCACTCCAAAAAATGCCCCCATAGAGGCCCGGATTACTTTAGGCTCAAATAAATCCACCGACGGGCCGATGACAGCAATATTTCTAATTCCAAATCCTAAACAGCTTCTTATAATAGTTCCGAGGTTTCCCGCATTTGAAGGATTCACCAGCACTACATGATTCTCTTCATTCTGAATTTTCATTTCGTATTTTTTAAATTCTCCTATCACATAGCAGTTTTCTTTCTTGGATAATATGTGAAATACTTTGTCATTAATGCTGTATGCAACATTGTGATTATTACAAAGCATAATTAATTTATCATACGCCTCACGATCAACAAACGAAGAATGAATATATATATGCGTTACCATATCCGGCTTTTTATTCAAAAGTTCAAACGTTAAGGTTATTCCTAAGGAATATGAAACATCACTCTCCTTTTTGTATCGCTTTACATTCGTTTTTGCACCCATACGATGTACCTCCTATCACAAAGCAAAAAATATAGACCCAACTCTTTGAATTAATACTAAAAGTTGAGTCTATTAACTTGCACGCCCTGAATATTAAATCACAAATTCCTATTGTCTATAATACAATAATTTAAAAATCTGTGTCAAGACCTTTTACTTACCCCTTCCCACATTTCATTTAATAAAATTTTTGAAAACACGTAGTCCTCTTTATGTATTTTATCTATCTTTCTAATGATTTCTTCATCAGAATCCTGATTGTTTGAACACGTTCTTTTTAAAATAACATTTCTTAACAAAGTACTCATTCTAATCAATTCCGAACACTTATCCCTTAATATCTCCACATTTTGAACCAAACCTTTCCCAAAGAAATACTCTATTCTTTTTGCCATTAATTCTTTATGGAGCACTAAAACATGCGCCGCTTTTACCGCATCCCAATTCTTCATATACATTTGTTTTAATCCGTCATAAAAAGCAAGACCAAACACAAAGTCAAAACCATGCTCCACATTCTCTGCAATTGCATCTTCAGATTCATTTGTAAAGTAATGATATAAGCCGTCCATATACATATTTTTTGATTCAATATAATTTTCTAATTGAAGAATTGTATTTTTATAATCAAACTTAAAATCTACCGCATCTACTTTCTTAAAAAATCGATATAGTATATATTTATAATCCAACCCTTCAATATCAAAGGCTTTTTCAACTTCTTCAAAGCTGCATGTTTCAAAACTCAATTTCCCGTCTGCAAAAAAATCAGCCACATAAAAAATACCTTTTTCCTGATCATATCCATATAATAACGGGTTGTGGGTGGTGTTCCGCTTACTTGCATAATTGCTGATACATGCTCTGTTCAAATATGTATAAGCGTAAAAACCGTTGGAAATTTGATTCATAAAAAATTGGGGTATATTCGATGTATTATTTATAATAAAATCCCTTGTCATTCTATTTTCATAAATAAAATAGCAATTGTACCACATATCCGTTCTAAAAAAATCATTATAACCAATTTTAGGGTTCATTCTTATATTAATGAAATTTCCCATTATCCAATCCATTTCTGCTTCCGTATCTCCAATAACAGATAACAGAAACGAATCCGCAGGTATGTGATTAATAATAGGTTTATGAATCGGCAATATTATTTTCTTTTTCATTTTACATAACGCATTCCTTCCAAAATACGCCATTCCCTCCTTCGTAAAATATTTTTACTAAATATTATATAATTTCTATCGAAGGCAATAAACGAACGAAAGGTAATGTATATTATCTCAATTGTTCCATACTATATTAATTTTTGGTAAAAGTTTCAATAGTATGCTTTGCATCTTATTTTAACTGTGATAAAATAAAACTTACTATAATTAAGGAGCTGCCATATGAAAGAGAAATCCTACATATCCCGGAAAGAACAAGCTGTTCTGACCAAAAAGAAAATATTTGATACCACCGTGCTTCTCATAAAAAAGAAAGGTTACAATAAAATTACAATCCGCGAGATTTGCAACAATGCCGAAATCTCAGTGGGTACCTTTTATCTGTATTTTCTCTCCAAAGACGATATCCTTTTGGATATCTATAACGGGCTTGTCCAAAACCTTACAGATGCACAGCTTCCAGATTCCAACCTTACAGTTTCCGGACAGATTCTACAGTATATTGAATACTTTTTGAGACAGCTTCAGAACTCCTTTGACAAAGATCTGATTCAGGAAATCTATCGTATTAACATTTCCTCCGGACAGGATGTTGTTCTTTCCCCGGATAATACTTTATTTCAGTCTATTGTGCGGCTTCTTGAACATCCAACTGATACGGAGCATGTTCTTTACAGCTGTACTCCGGAAACTTTAACCCGCAGAATCATGATTTTCGTTCATGGATTTCTTATGCACTGGCTTGTAGAAGAATCTGACGATTTTGAAAAAATGCTCGGTGAGTGCCTCACCGAGCTTAATCACTATCTCTCTCTTTATTTTGTGTAATCTGCCGCCGCGAGACGGATAATATTTACCACAGCTTCCACAGCTTTTTCCATGGTCTGTACGGAGATAAATTCATACACGCTGAATCCGTTACGCCCGCCTGAAAACAAGTTCGGACACGGGAATCCTTTGTAAGAAATCGTCACCCCGTCCGTACCGCCGCGTACCGGAAGAAACTTCGGACTGAGTCCCGTCATTGATATTGCTTTCTCCGCTATTTCCTTTATTTCCGGATAACAGTCAATCTTCGGCTTCATATTCAGATAATAGTCCTCCACAGACACTTCAAAAGTGTCTTCGCCATAACAACCGTTTAAAAACACTGCGGTTTCCTGTATCCTCTTCTTCCGCGCTTCGTAACCCTCCTTACTGAAATCCCTGATATGACATGTCATTACACATTGATCCACACTTCCAAGAATATCCGTCACGTTATAATAACCTTCGTAGTCAAGGGTACTGGACGGCGCCTCGCTTTCCGGAAGGCAGGAAATAAATTTCTGTGCCAAAAGTACGGCATTTTTCATTTTATTCCTTGCCATTCCCGGATGAATACTCCTTCCATTTACTTTAATCGTCGCAATAGCGGCATTAAAATTTTCACAGTTGATTTCACCGGGAGTCCCTCCCTCCAGTGTAAATCCAAAATCAACCGGAATCTTTTCCATGGAAATATAATCCGTACTGTACCCCAGCTCTTCATCCGGTGTAAATACAATATAAATATCTCCGTGCCGGATTTCCGGATGCTCGATTATATATCTGACCGCCTCCATAATCTCCGCAATACCGGCCTTGCCGTCTGCCCCGAGAAGCGTCGTACCGTCAGTAACAAGCAGATCGTCGCCAATATACTCCCTCATAACAGGAAATTCTTTTGGCGAAAGGATAATATTTTTACCCCTGTTCAAAATAATATCGTCTCCCTGATAGTTTTCCACAAGCCTTGGTCTGATGTTCTCTCCCAGCACCTCCGGATTCGTATCCAAATGTGCAAGAAATGCCACCGCCGGTACGTGTTCAGAGATATTCGCCTCCATATGCGCATACAAAAAACTTTTATCGTCAACCTCCACATGCTCCACTCCCATCTCTAGAAGTTCATCCTGAAGCAGTTCCGCCAAAAGTCTTTGATTCTCATTACTCGGACAACATTTTTTCTGCTCATCAGCCTGTGTGTCGATTGCAACGTATCTGGAAAACCTTCTAACTATTTCTTTCATATCTGTTTGCTCCTTTCGTCCTCTTCTTCCCGGGCAAACGTCGTGACCTTATGATTCTGCAAATAGACGAATAATGTTTAAAATCACTTCCATTGCCTTCTCCATTGATTGTACCGTACAATACTCATAAATGGAATGGGAATTTGCGGATCCCATAAAAATATTTGGACATGGCATACCCATAAAAGAAATAGAAGAGCCATCCGTGCCGCCGCGGATTGGAATGACAATCGGCTCAACCCCTGCCATTTTCATCGCTTTTAACGCATTTTCCTTGACAACCGGACATTTATCGACTTCAATTGCCATATTCAGATAATAATCTTCAATTTCGGTTTCAAATGTTCCTTCCCCATAATAACCGTTTAAGTGCTCCGTAATCTCCTGCACCCTTTTTTTCCGATACTCATAGCCATCTTCAAAGAAATCGCGGATTGCAATTGTAATCTCTGCCTGGTCTACGCTTCCGCTGATGTTGGTTACATGGTAAAAACCTTCATAGCCTTCTGTATTGACCGGAGATTCTCTCCAAGGAAGATGATTGATAAAATCCGTTGCAAGCATAATGGCATTTTTCATCTTTCCTTTTGATTCGCCCGGATGAATCGCAACTCCGTTTACCTTAACCGTTGCCGTGGCAGCGTTAAAGTTCTCAAAATTAATTTCTCCCAGTTCACCGCCGTCCATTGTATATCCATACTTTGCCGGAACATTTTCAATCGGAATATACTCTGTACTGTTTCCGATTTCTTCATCCGGCGTAAAACAAATATGTACTTCTCCGTGCTGGAATTCCGGATGCTCCATAATGTATTTCGCAGCCTCCATAATCTCTGCAACTCCGGCTTTGTCATCTGCGCCAAGCAAAGAATTTCCATCTGTTACAATCAAATCCTTTCCTATGCTTGCCTCAAGATATGGGAATTTTGAGATACTGAGAACCGCGCCTTTTTGTTCATTCAGCACAATATCGCTTCCGTCCCAGTTTTCTACAATTCTCGGATTTACATTTGCACCTGTTTCATCCGGCGCTGTATCCAAATGTGCAAAAAAGGCAATCGGCGGAACATCCTTCTCCGTGTTAGCCGGAATGTGTGAAAATACATACGCCTTATCATCCATCCATGCGTTGTCAATTCCCATTTCCTTTAATTCATCCACAAGAAGCTGCCCAAGTACAAACTCATTTGCAGAGGCCGGAACCGTCTCCGCCTCCCATGTGGATTGTGTATCAATTTTCACATAACGAAACAAACGTTCAATAATCGGTTTCATACGCGAATCCCTCCTTATTTTAAATCAATCCGATATAAGGCGACACAATAAGTACCAGTGTACCTACCAACAGCAGCACAGCCGCATACTTCACGGAATATTTCAAAAATTTCTCATAAGGCACATTTGTCAGCTCTAATACACCCATAATCGGGGCGTTCGGATATACGACAAACCAAAAGTTAAATCCAATTGTAAATGCAGATACAAGAATCATCTGTCCTGCTTCTGTTCCAATTGTACTTCCTGTAAAAAGAGCCATCGCAACAGCGCCAAGCACCGGCATTGTAATACCGGAAGCCGAACTTGTTCCAAGAGGAAGAAGTCCTACAAGAATATAAGCTACAACTGCTGCAATTACGAATCCCCATACCGGAACACCGTTCAGCATATTCTGAATCCAATATACAAAAGTAATACCCATACCTTCTGTGTTGCTTCCCATAATCTGTGACACACCTCTTGACACGGCAACAATAATTGTCAGTGAACAAAGGTCGCAGCAGCCTTGGATGAAATTATTTGTAAAATCTTTCAGAGACATTCTGTCAATCCATGCAACAATAACGGAACCAATTAAGAATACAATTGAGAACTCGTCAAAATACCAGTCTCCAAAGTATGTAAATTTATCTGCTCCCAGGAAATCACCAAGCGCCGGAACATTTTCCATCATCCATACAGCCGGGTAGTTTACAACATCATACATTGTTCTTCCGTCTGCAAGTTCAATTGCGCTCCACGGAATATAACCGATTACAATTACAAGAATCATAATACCGAACACTACCAGTTCTAATATTCTCTTCTTTGTAAGTTCTACAACCTGTCCTTCTTCCTTTTTTGTTGTCAGATCATTGATTCCTTCACATCCTGCGATTACAGATGCCCCCGGCGTCTTTTTCACGCCTTCTGCGTATTTTAAGAGCATTACTGTTCCCACAATATACATAACAACAAATACTACCATACGCATAACGATACCGGTTCCGAGAGATAACTCTGAATTACCGATTGCCGCAACTGCCGCACCGGTAGAGTACGGATTTACCACAGAGGCCATGTTACCAATCATCGCGCCGCCGAACAGCGCCATGATACCGGTCACAACATCATATCCTGCCGCGATACAAAGCGGAATCAGAACTAACGCGTATGCCGGAAGCTCCTCGCAGGAACCATATACCGTTCCCATTAACGCAAACACAAACATCAAAATAGCAAGCAGCTTCTTTCCACGGTATTTCTTGAGAAGCGCTCCGATTCCCGCATCAATGGCGCCTGTTGCATTGATAATTGCGAGAAACGCTCCCGAAATCAAAATCGAGAAACTTACGTCCGCTCCATCCTGAAAACCTTTAATCGGTGCAAGAAACAAATCCCAAATTCCTGCCGGCTGTGTTCCCACATTGTTAATAATAGAACCGTCCTCTGCCATCATGGAATTATAATGTACAACTCTTTCTCCACTATCACTTATCGTTACCGTTGACACCGGTACAAACCAACTTAACAGTACCATAAACGCCAAGACGACAAACAACAAGATTAGCGCCGGCGGCAGTGTAAACTGCTTCTTTTCTTTTTTTGCTTTTGTCATAATTCTCATATCCTTTCTTGTCCTTTGGATTATTCACCCCAGTAATTTTTCATAAATTTTTCTGCATTTCTATAACAAATTCCTTCAATTTCACTTCCCGTAAATCCGTTATGCTCCATAGCCGAAACCAGCTTATCCATCTGATGGCATCCTTCAATCTCCAGCAAATCCTCAACTCCGTCAAAGTCCGTGCCGAGACAAATCACTTCGCTGCCGCCCACACTCATAATGTGCCGTATATGGCGCAGCATCGCCTCAACTGTACTCTTTCCGTCTTCCCGGAGAAATGCCCCGCCCAGATTCAGTCCGGTTACTCCGCCTTTTTCCGCAAGTTTCCGAATCATGTCATCAGTAAGATTTCTTTCATGCATACAAACACTTCGTGCATTGGAATGCGTTGCAATAAACGGACGTTTTCCATGACGGAATACATCCTCAAATCCCGCATCGGATAAATGAGATACATCTACTACAATTCCAAGCTCATCCATCCTCTCCAGCGCTTCAAATCCAAACGGTTTCAGTCCCCGGTTTTGGTATTTGAGTCCTACGTTCGGAAACCCGAGACAGTTTTCATAATTCCACGTCAAAGTAATTATGCGGACGCCATTCTCTGCAAGTTCATTTAGACGCTCAAGCTTATTTTCCAAAATACCGCCTTCTTCCACCGTTAAGAACGCTGAAAATTTTCCGTTTTCTTTATTTTTCAAATACTCCCGGTAATTTCCCGCAAGAGCTGCCGCCTCTGAATGTTCGGCAATCTCACTTTTCAGCAGTTCACACATTGCTAATGCATCTTGATAAAAGCTTTCTTTTACCGGCTTTCCTTCAAACCACAAAAAGCACGCAAAAAATTGTGCCAGATTTCCAGATTCTATAAGTCTCTTCAAGTCTATATGCCCTTCATTCTGCCACAAATTTTCTTTATGATTTCCGGTTGTTATCAAATCGTACAGACGCATCAGTGTGTCACAGTGAAAATCAATGATTCCCATGTTTTCTCCCCCCTCCTTCCTACATCTAATTTCATAAAATTCTTTTTCATAAACACATTCACTGAACATGTTCATTTATAGGCAAATTTTATAATATAATAGATAACCTTGTCAATAAAATTTCCGTATTTTTCTCTCTTTCGACATATTATACAAAATCATTTATCCACTTTTGTTAAATAAGATGTACAGAGGGTGCCGCTTAACCATCTAACTGATGATTTTGCAGTGAGACAAAAAAAGCCCAATTCCTTATTACAAAGAATCAGACTTTTCTTTTCCATTTACTAAATTAATCATGAAACCCAAAATGTACGGCTACCCTATTGACTAATTCATCAATTTTTACGCTTCCATCATTTATAATAGAACGGTATTCGTTTTCTCGACATTGTTTTTGCACTTCTTGGGCAAACAAAATATCTCTATCCATCCAATTACAAAAAATGGAAAACTTGAAACTCTTTTGCAGGTGTAATAGAAATATATCTGCTGCTCGGAATGCCTAACTGCTTTATCAATTTAGGTACATATGCCGCCCCTTCTGTAATAATGCCATTTTTGCTATTAATCCGTTTCAAATCTGCTAATACATATTCAAAAATCTCTTCATAGAATTCGAATTCCTCTCTGCATTGGAGTAATGGTTCCCTCATCCAAATCTGTTCCGCGTTCATCTCGACTGTTTTTTTACATATCGGATAGCCTTTTAACGCCCCCTGTTTAGTATAATCATCAAGGAAATCATCTACTTTAAAGTAATATAAATCGTATTTCTGTGAAAGTATTTCAGCTACTGTGCTTTTTCCCGCACACGGCGAGCCGCCAATATAATATGTGTTTATCATCTATTCCTCCTACTCATAGATATCCCCGTTTCTTTGCCTCTTTCATCAAATGAGGTTGGATATCGGGATATGTCCACTCCTCTGGTAATTCATCCATAAGCGCAATCTTCTCAATCTCGTTATGTAGCTCTACCTCAAAACGCTTTATATCTGCAAAAAACAGCATACCGAAAGATTCACAGCCATCAAATTTATCAGGTATTGTGACAGAATATACACAGATAGGTTTTATATCAAATTTCAAGGCGCCCGTTTCCTCATACAGTTCCCTCTCAGCTGTATTCATGATATTTTCTCCGGATTCCCGATGACCTCCGGGGATTTCCCACGTATCTCTATTCCTGTGTTTGCAAAACACATATTTATCTTGCGCTTTAGATATTATTACAGCAAACTTAAGCAATTCATCAGCTATATTTTCGTAAAATTTAATTTCAGTCATTTTAGTCATTCCTCCATTCTGATACAAAGAATTTAGAATCCATACCATACTCTTTAATTTTCTTACCCGTATACAAAAAATCCCGCCTTGTAAAAGACGGGATTCTCTATTTAAATTATATAAATCTGAAGTCCTACTTATTTGCAATAGCCGCCTGTGCTGCCGCTAATCTTGCGATTGGCACACGGAACGGTGAACAAGACACATAATCCAAACCAATCTTATGGCAGAATTCCACAGAACTTGGATCTCCGCCGTGCTCTCCACAGATACCTACATGTAAATCCGGGTTAGCAGGTCTTCCTAATGTAACTGCTGTTTTCATTAATTTACCAACACCAACCTGATCTAATTTAGCAAATGGATCATTCTCAAAGATCTTAGCATCGTAGTAAGCCTCTAAGAACTTGCCGGCATCATCACGCGAGAATCCAAATGCCATCTGTGTTAAGTCATTTGTACCGAAACAGAAGAAATCAGCTTCCTGCGCGATTTCATCAGCTGTAAGAGCAGCCCTTGGAATTTCAATCATTGTACCAACCTGGTATTTTAATTCAATGCCTGATGCCGCGATTTCAGCATCTGCTGTTTCTACAACCGTCTTTTTAACATACTTTAACTCTTTGACATCGCCAATCAGAGGAATCATAATCTCAGGACAGATATTCCAATCAGCGTGTGCTTTCTTAACATTGATTGCCGCACGGATAACCGCTCTTGTCTGCATCTTAGCAATTTCCGGATAAGTAACCGCAAGTCGGCATCCACGGTGTCCCATCATAGGGTTGAACTCGTGAAGCGAATCAATAAACATCTTGATTTCCTCCACTGTTTTACCCTGTGTATCAGCTAATTTCTTAATGTCTTCTTCTGTTGTAGGAACAAACTCATGAAGCGGCGGATCTAAGAAACGGATTGTAACCGGATTTCCTTCTACTGCCTCGTATAATGCTTCGAAGTCTCCCTGCTGATATGGAAGAATTTTCTCAAGCGCTGCTTCTCTTTCTTCTACTGTATCAGAACAGATCATTTCACGGAATGCTGCAATTCTGTCTTCCTCAAAGAACATATGCTCTGTACGGCAAAGTCCGATACCCTCTGCACCAAGCTCACGCGCTTTTTTAGCATCTGCAGGAGTATCTGCATTTGTTCTTACACCTAATACTCTGTATTTGTCTGCCCAAGCCATAATTCTGCCGAATTCGCCGGCAATCTCTGCATCAACTGTTGGGATGATTCCATCGTAAATGTTACCTGTTGTACCATCAAGAGAAATTGCATCTCCTTCGTGGAATTCTTTTCCTGCTAATGTAAATTTCTTATTTTCTTCGTCCATTGCAATATCGCCGCATCCTGATACACAGCATGTACCCATACCACGTGCAACAACGGCTGCGTGAGATGTCATACCTCCGCGCACAGTCAAGATACCCTGTGCGGATTTCATGCCTGTAATATCTTCCGGTGATGTCTCAAGACGCACAAGGACAACCTTTTCTCCTCTTGATGCCCATTCTACCGCATCCTCTGCTGTAAATACAATCTTACCGCATGCTGCTCCCGGAGAAGCTCCAAGACCCTTACCCATCGGTGTGGCAGCTTTTAATTCAGCTGCATCAAACTGCGGATGAAGTAATGTATCTAAATTACGAGGATCGATCATAGCAACAGCTTTCTCTTCCGTGATCATTCCTTCGTCTACTAAATCACATGCAATCTTTAAAGCAGCCTGAGCTGTTCTCTTACCGTTACGTGTCTGTAACATATAAAGTTTCTTATCTTCAATAGTAAATTCCATGTCCTGCATATCTCTGTAATGATCTTCAAGAGTATTGCAGATACCTACGAACTGCTCGTAAACTTCCGGCATAACTTCTTTTAACTGGTCAATCTTCTGAGGCGTACGAACACCGGCAACAACATCTTCACCCTGAGCGTTCATTAAGAACTCACCCATTAAGTGCTTCTCACCTGTAGCAGGATCACGTGTAAATGCAACACCTGTACCAGATGTTTCACCCATATTACCAAATGCCATCATTTGAACGTTTACAGCTGTTCCCCATGAATAAGGAATATCGTTGTCACGACGGTAAACATTTGCACGAGGGTTGTCCCATGAACGGAATACTGCTTTTACGGCTCCCATTAACTGTTCCTTTGGATCTGTTGGGAATTCTTCACCGATTTTTTCTTTATATTCAGCTTTAAACTGGTTAGCAAGTACCTCTAAATCTTCTGCTGTAAGGTCTACGTCCTGAGTAATACCTTTTTCTTCTTTCATCTTGTCGATAAGTTCTTCAAAGTATTTCTTGCCGACTTCCATAACTACATCAGAGTACATTTGGATAAATCTTCTGTAGCAGTCCCAAGCCCAGCGTGGATTTCCTGATTTCTCAGCTAATACTTTAACAACCTCTTCGTTTAAACCAAGGTTGAGAATTGTATCCATCATACCTGGCATAGAAGCTCTTGCCCCTGAACGAACAGATACAAGAAGCGGATTTTCTTTATCACCGAATTTTTTTCCGGTAACCTCTTCCATTTTAACGATTGCATCCATAATTTGGTTCATGATTTCATCGTTAATTGTTCTTCCATCCTCATAATATTGAGTACAAGCATCTGTTGTGATTGTGAAGCCCTGTGGAACCGGAAGACCTAACTTTGTCATCTCAGCAAGGTTTGCACCTTTTCCACCAAGGGTGTTTCTCATACTTGCGTCACCTTCGGTGAACATATAAACCCATTTTGCCATGTCTTTACGACCTCCTGTTTATTTTTTTAATATCCTGCAGAAATAATTTCTGCAGGATATTATTATCGAATACGATATGACAATTTCTGTCATATATCATATATATTTTAAACGCTTTGCAAGGGTTCGTCAAGGGGTTTTACCTTAAAAGGGGACGTAGTGTTTTGTAATTATACTACGTCCCTAAACCCAAAGAAGTATGTCCCCAATTGCAGAATCCCCTGTCCCATTTTGTTAATGTATATATCTTTTCTTTAGCTCTCCCCAAACTCTATCACTGGCTCTTATTGAAATTTTCATCTTTTCTCTTAAGTATTCTTTAAATCTTTCCCTCAATCCTTTTTCTTCAATAATATACTCTGCTCTATCAAGTCCCAGTTCCTGCTGCATCTGCAACAAATATCCCAAAGCAATCTCTAATTCCTGCCTTTTTATATCATCATTGGTATCAATAAAAACGGTGCGTTGCGTTTTATTATGAAAATTCATAAAATCCTCCCAATCTTCAAATTTATCTGAAAAAAGCACGAATGCATTCTTATGTAAAATCTGAAGTTCCATTTTTTTATACTCAAGATCGGAAGAGCGTCGTGTAGGGAAAGAGTGTGTCAGTACGTG
>CANAZK010000011.1 GCA_947366105.1 uncultured Lachnospiraceae bacterium
GTTCGGCTTCTGATAATATGAATGTCATTATGGCAATGAATATGGGCGGAGATGATTTTATAGCCAAACCTATTAACTTGGAAGTAATGACGTCTAAGATTCAGGCAATCCTCCGCCGGGCTTACGATATGGGAACAAAGATTCCTGTTTTAGAACATAGGGGCGCTGTCCTGAATTTGAATGATACTACTCTTACATATAATGGCGAATGTATCGGGCTTACAAGGAATGATTTTCGTATCTTGCAAACACTTATGGAAAATAAAGGAAAGGTTGTCAGCCGTGATGCACTGATGACAAAACTTTGGCAAATAGATGTTTATGTAGAAGAAAACACGTTGACGGTTAATGTGAACAGACTCAGAAAGAAACTTGAAAATGCCGGTCTCACTGATTTCATTACAACTAAAATTGGCAGCGGATATATTGTGGAGTGAGGATTGTAATATGCAGCAGGATAAATGTTATAAAATTTTAGGCCGCTATTTACGCCAGCATTTATTTACAGCGCTGGTTTTTCTTGGATTTATCGGAATTTTCGGTATTGTTTTTCAACTATATGATTTAGAGACTGAAGCAGTATTTTATTCTGCCGGTCTTTGCAGTTTGTTTGCAGCTGCAGTACTCTCAGTTCATTTCTTCTTTTATATAAAAAATCATCGTGAACGCATACGGATTCTAAAAAATATTCGTTTTCTGGCAGATGAGCTTCCTGAACCGAAAACATTGGCGGAAGATGATTTGTCAGGGATGATTCATGAATTAAAGCGAATTTTAGAGATTAGTGAAACGGAACGGCAAATGGAACGGAAAGAGAGTCTTGATTATTACACAACGTGGGTACATCAAATCAAGACGCCGATATCCACAATGAAGATGGTATTGGAAAGTGAAGATACGGATGAACACAGAGAACTGCTGGCAGAGTTGTTCCGCATTGAGCAATATGTGGAAATGGTTTTAAGTTATCTTCGGCTTGGCAGCGAAACATCTGATTATATGTTTAAAGAGTATGATTTGGACAGGATTATCCGTCAGGCAATTCACAAGTATGCATCCCAGTTTATCCGTCGTAAAATTCAATTGAAATACGACGGCGTAAATAGGAAAGTTTTGACAGATGAAAAATGGCTCTTGTTTATCATTGAGCAGATTTTATCCAACAGTATTAAATATACGCCGCAGGGTTCGGTAACAATTTCCGTAACACCGGATAAAATTCTAAAAATATCTGATACAGGAATCGGTATTGCGGCAGAGGATATTCCGAGAATATTTGATAAAGGATTTACCGGATACAATGGGCGTTCCAATAAAAAATCAACGGGAATTGGTTTATATCTTTGCAAAACGGCAGCAGACAGGTTATCACACAAAATCAGTGTAGAGTCTGAGCCGGGAGTGGGAACAAGTGTTTTTATCGATCTGCATACCGATAAGTTAACATTAGAATAAAATTTATCTTACAAAAATGTCACACAAAACGGCTGAAATGTCACTCGATTAGATGTCGAGCATTTCAGTCGTTTTGTTAGAATAAGGACAGCAAAGAAAACAAGGAGGGAATTGAATATGGCTATTTTAGAAGTAAAGAATTTACGAAAAATTTATACGACACGTTTCGGTGATAATAAAGTACAGGCGTTATCAAATGTATCGTTTACGGTAGAGCCGGGAGAATATGTTGCTATAATGGGGGAGTCAGGATCAGGTAAGACTACGCTCCTGAATATTCTTGCGGCGCTTGATAAACCCACGAGCGGTAAAGTACTGTTGGAAGGAAAGAGTCTTTCCACAGTGAAGGAAAGGGAAATCTCTGCTTTTCGCCGTGATAACCTTGGTTTTGTTTTTCAGGATTTTAATTTGCTGGATACTTTCAGCCTGCAGGATAACATTTTTCTTCCGTTGGTTTTGGCGGGTAAAAATTACGGTGAGATGAAAGGGCGTCTTATCCCTATAGCAAAGAAACTGGGAATCGTGGAGCTGCTTGCAAAATATCCGTATGAAGTTTCAGGTGGTCAGAAACAAAGGGCGGCAGTTGCGCGGGCTTTGATTACGAATCCAAAACTGGTGCTCGCCGACGAGCCGACTGGTGCGTTAGACTCTCGTTCGACAGATGGGCTCCTTCGTATTTTTAGTAACATTAACCGGGATGGTCAGACAATCTTGATGGTTACACATTCCGCAAAAGCAGCCAGTAATGCGGGCCGGGTGTTATTTATCAAGGACGGTGAAGTATTCCATCAGATTTATCGCGGCGATAACACAAATGACCAGATGTATCAAAAGATATCTGATACATTGACTTTATTGGCAACAGGTGGTGAGCAGTATGAATAATAGATTTTTTTTAAAACTTGCTGCAAGCAATATCAAAAAGAACAGCAAGACGTATATTCCTTATATCCTGACCTGTATAATGACGGTTACAATGTTCTATATTGTAAAATCGCTGTCAATGAATCCGGGGCTTGAAAGAATGATCGGCGGAGATACATTGACATCTATGATGTTTTTTGGAAGTATTATCGTCGGTATGTTTGCGCTTATCTTCTTGTTTTATACCAATAGCTTTTTGGTAAAGAGAAGAAAAAAAGAATTTGGTGTTTTCAACATACTTGGTATGGAAAAATCTCATTTGGCAAAGACCTTGGCATGGGAGAATCTGTATGTGACTTTGATCAGTCTTGCGGGAGGAATTATTTTTGGTATCGCATTAGATAAAGTAATGTATCTGCTGATTTTACAGGTGATTGGGACGGATGTTACGCTTGGATTTTTTATTTCCGGCAAAGCAGTTTTAACGACGGTATTACTTTTTATTGGCATCTTTTTGCTGATATTTTTGAACTCTGTACGTCAGATTCAGACATCCGATCCAATTGAACTGCTTAAGGCGGGAAACACCGGCGAAAAGGAGCCGAAAACAAAGTTATTAACTGCAATATCAGGCGCCGTTTGTATAGGTATTGGTTATTATATTGCTCTTACAACGGAAAACCCGCTTGCCTCTCTTATAATGTTTTTTGCAGCGGTTATGCTCGTTATTCTTGGCACATATATGCTTTTTACCGCGGGCAGTATCGCACTTTTGAAGATGCTTCGTAAGAATAAAAAGTATTACTATAAGACAAAACATTTTATAAGTATTTCAGGTATGCTGTATCGTATGAAACAAAATGCGGTAGGGCTCGCTAATATTTGCATTTTATCTACTGCTGTTTTGGTTATGATTTCCTCTACTTCTTCGCTGATGCTTGGGATGGAGGATGTAATTAAAACCCGTTATCCGAATGACTTTGTTGTTTATTCAGAGGAGGATGCAAAAAGAAGTTATGAAGGATTTGATAAGGTGCGCGAGCTTCAGAAAGAAATGAATTTGGCAGTTACGGGAGAAACGCAGTATTCCTATCTTGCGTTTTCCACTATCAACGATAAGGATACTTTTATAGTCGGTGGTACCGGTGCGGTTACGGCAATTAATGATATTGCTAATCTTATTTTTGTTACACTTGACGAATACAATGCTGTTATGGGAACGAACAAAACATTGGCGGATGACGAAATCCTTATTTATTCAAACCGCTTACCGTTTGAATATGCAGAGCTTAAGGTTTTTGATAAGAAATATCAGATAAAAGAAACATTGGATGAATTTTTAGGAAATGGTATCATCGCAGCGAATATGGCAAACAGCCATTTTATTGTCGTACCAAATCAGATGGAAATTCAAAGCTTGTATGTAAAGCAGAAGGAGGCGCTTGCAGATATATCAAGTGAGATTCGTTATTTTTATGGATTCGATTCTGCTGCGGATGAGGAAGAACTGGATGCTTTTTATGACGCAATGGTAGAATTATACGTAAGAAATGAGTATCAGGCAACGTTGGAATCAAGGAGTGAGGCGAAAGTAAATTTTATCGGTTTCTACGGCGGATTTTTCTTCGTTGGTATTTTCCTCGGAATTTTATTTATAATGGCAACGGTTTTAATTATCTATTACAAACAGATTTCAGAAGGTTATGATGATAAAGAACGCTTTGAAATCATGCAGAAAGTCGGTATGAATCGGGAGGAGGTAAAGGCTTCCATTCATTCGCAGGTGCTGACAGTATTCTTCCTGCCGTTAATTGTAGCGGGTATTCATGTTGCGGCGGCATTTCCGATGATTATAAAATTACTTGCGCTTTTGAACCTTTTGAATGTGCAGTTATATCTGACTTGTACAATAATTTGTTTCCTGGTGTTTGCAGTGATGTATTTGCTCATTTACTTGTTGACCGCGAAGACATACTATAAAATTGTAAGTGTTCATTTAAAGCTTATCTGAAACGTACTTCCGCCGTTTGGAGTATCCAAAACACGAAGTTCGAGGGGCATATGTTCTGCCAGCATTTTTGCAATACTAAGTCCTAGTCCTGAGTGTTCTTTATCGTTTCGAGACTTGTCTGCACGATAAAAGCGGTCAAAGATTTGAAGCTTTTGCCCATCAGGTATTCCCCTGCCGTGGTCAATTATGCAGACGGATAAATGTTTTGCCTGCAGGTTGGCGGATATCTGGACAGCAGAGTTCTCTTCTGAACAGCCGTAGGCAATGGCATTATCTAAAAAAATAGATAATATCTGATAAATCCATTGGTAATTTCCGTAGACCTTTGGAAGAAATTCATTTGGAAGCAGTAAGTTTAATTTAATCCCCTTTGAATTGCATAGAGGTTCATAGGCTTCAAAAATCTGTAAAAGCAGTAGCTTCGGGCCAACATGGCCCGAGGTTCTATCAGCTTACAAGGAACCGGCACAGAGCGGATTTCCCGCCGTCCAGCACTCCGATCAGCGAGCCAGCCACCGCCTGCAAGCCATACGGAGAGAGCAGGAAAGCAAGGAACAGGAACACGAACCCGCCCAGCGGTGTCGGCGTGAAAAAGAGGCCAATCCCGAGGACAGCGACAATGACCGAGGCAATCGTCAGGAAGAAGGCACAGAGGTCAAAGAGGAACCAGCACAGGGCGGTCAGCAGGGCGAGGACAAGGGCAAAGGGAGCGGCGATTACTTTCAATATCATCTTCATAGTGAAAACCTCTTTCTTATCTTTCTACCTACATTTTACCATGTCTGCCCGTGGACATAAATGTTGCGAATGATTAGTGAAATCTGTCCCCGGGCTTCGGGCCATGCTGGCCCGAAGTGGTAAAAAAAGAACAGGGCGGCAGGCCCATCCGTGAACCTGCCGCCCTCGTCTTACTTTGCCACCAGCGCGGAGAGCTCCCGCAGGATCTCCGACACCTGCCCCCACAGCTTTTCATAGTCCCGCCGCAGGCCGTCTATTTCCTCCGGGTAAACCCCGTAGGTGTTGGCGTGAACCGCCACCTGATTGAGATTGTTGGAACAGCGGCGCTGCAAGGACACCAGCTCCTTGACCGGGGCAAGGTCTACATGGAGAATGTAGCCGTTGAGCGCCATCTTCCGCAATGACAGAAATCTGATTGATTACAAGGAATTTGAAAAGTTTCAAAAGCTTCTGCCAAAGCTTTTTCCGAAGGTTCATGAGACCTGCCCAAGAGAATTTGCAGGGGAGACAGGGATGCTCTACTATTGGAAGGGGAAATCATCCGACAGACCGGTGGTGCTTATGTCTCACTATGATGTGGTTCCGGCAGAGGAAAGTCGGTGGGAGAAGCCGGCTTTTGAAGGGATTGTGGAAAATAATGTTCTTTGGGGACGGGGAACACTGGACACAAAGGCAACGTTTTGTGGTATTATGGAAGCAGCGGAGAGTCTGATCGGAGAGGGATTCCTGCCGGAACATGATATCTATTTCTCCTTTTCGGGAGATGAGGAAATTAACGGTCCCAGCTGCCCGGCAATCGTAAAGCTTTTAGAGCAGAGAGGCGTAAAGCCGGCCCTTGTTGTGGACGAGGGAGGAGCGGTTCTTGACAATATTTTTCCGGGGGTAAAAAAGGAATGTGCCCTGATTGGAATTGCGGAGAAAGGAATCATGAACGTGAAATTTACAGCGGCGGGGCAGGGAGGCCACGCGTCCATGCCTCCGGTTCATACCCATGTGGGAGAATTGTCGAAGGAGGTGGTGGATGTGGAGAATCATCCGTTTCCAATGCAACTTACCAAGCCTGTGAAAGAAATGTTTGACACGTTGGGAAGGCATTCCGGTTTGGCATACCGGATTCTCTTTGCAAATATGTGGTGCTTTAGGGGAATACTCGACAGAGTGTGTAAAAAAGCCGGAGGAGAACTTAATGCCATGGTGAGGACAACCTGCGCCGTGACAAGAATGGAAGGAAGCAAGGCCTACAATGTAATACCGCCGGCTGCCTCTGTGGGCATGAACTTAAGACTCCTCGGAAAGGATACCATGGATTCGGCAAAAACATATTTGGAACAGGTGATTCATAATGAGAACATTCAGGTGGAGATTGTGGAGGGAAACAATCCTTCCATTGAATCGGATACAGACTGTGAAGAGTGGAGGAGGCTTTCAAAGGCGGTGGCGGACACATGGCCGGAAGCGCTGGTATCGCCTTATCTCATGATGGCGGGAAGTGATTCCAGACATTACTGCAGAATTACGGACCGGGTGTACAGATTTTCTGCAATGAAACTCACGAAGGAAGAAATGGGAATGATTCATGGCAACAATGAACGTATTCCGTTAACTACGCTTGTGAAGACGGTAGAATTTTTTGAACGGCTGATACGGGAGTGTTAAAGAAGTAAGGAGGTAGTATGGATATTATCAGAAGTTTACAGAAGGAAGAGGAGCTTGTGTGGATAAATCCGAAATGCAATAGGAATATGGCGGAAGAACATGGGCTTACCATGGCTGATGTGGAAGATGCAGAGAAAAGATTGGAACGGTTTGCTCCTTTCATTATGAAATGTTTCCCTGAGACGGCGGCTTTGCAGGGAATGATAGAATCTCCTTTGGCGGAGATTGGGAAAATGAAGGAAGCCTTGGGCGTGAAAGGAAAACTTCTTCTCAAGCAGGACAGTGAACTTTCGGTAGCAGGCTCCGTAAAGGCAAGGGGCGGTATCTACGAGGTTCTAAAGCATACGGAGGAGTTGGCGGTTCTGCACGGTTTGTTGAGTGAAGACTTGGAAAATGAAGACTATGCGAAGCTTGCGGAGGGAAAGTATAAAGAATTCTTTTCACAGTATACGATTCAGGTGGGTTCTACAGGAAACTTGGGACTCAGCATCGGAATTACAAGCGCGGCGGTGGGATACCGTGTTATCGTGCACATGTCGGCAGACGCCAAAGAATGGAAAAAAGAGCTGCTAAGAAGCCACGGGGTGACTGTGGTGGAATACGAATCGGATTACAGCGAGGCTGTGAAGAATGGAAGAAGGCTTTCTGACCAGGATCCCAAAAGTTATTTTGTAGATGATGAGAATTCCAAGAATCTGTTTCTCGGATATGCGGTGGCGGCGAAGCGTCTGAAAGGTCAGCTTGAGAACCGAAAAATAAAGGTAGACGGTGACCACCCTCTGTTTGTCTATATTCCATGCGGAGTGGGCGGGGCTCCTGGGGGAGTGACATTCGGACTTAAAGAGATATTCGGAGAGTATGTGCATTGTTTCTTTGTGGAGCCGGTTCAGGCGCCGTGTATGCTGCTTGGCATGGCAACGGGAAAACACAACGATATCTGTGTGCAGGATATTGGTCTTACGGGAATGACCCATGCGGATGGTTTGGCGGTTGGACGTCCGTCCGGATTCGTAGGTAAAGTGATGGAGCCGAGACTCTCAGGAATATTTACGATTAAGGACGGGAAACTCTATGATTATATGCGGAGTCTTAAAGAGACAGAAGACATTTTTATTGAGCCGAGCGCCTGTGCGGCCTTCGAGGGAGCCGCGAAAATTACGGAATATGAAGAGGCGAAAGATTATCTTGAGAGGCTTGGTCTTACGGGGAAGATGGGGAATGCAGTTCATGTTGCATGGGCGACCGGTGGAAAGCTTGTGCCAAAGGAGATACGAAAAGTGTTTGAAGAGATGTATCTGTAACATTAGGAAATAATAAAAAATATAGAAACAAGGTTAACTTTTTATAAACAACTGCGGCTTTCTAAAGTAGCAGTTGTTTTTTTGAATGGGTGTGATATAGTAGATATCAAGTTGAAAAGAAAGAGGGAAAGACATGTTATCAAAACTGAGTGTTAAGAAACCTTATACAATTGTGGTGGCGGTTGTACTGGTTATTATTTTGGGATTTGTGTCATTTTCAAATATGACGGTAGACTTGCTGCCGAGTATGAATCTGCCGTATGCACTTGTAATTACCACGTATCCGGGGGCCAGTCCGGAAGAGGTGGAAGCAACAGTCACGAAGCCTATTGAGCAGACAATGGCGACTGTGAGTAATATAAAGAATGTAAGTTCTTCTTCAAGTGAGAATGCGTCTACGGTTATTCTTGAATTTGATCAGACGGCAAATATGGATTCGGTTACCATTGAAATGAGAGAAAGTTTGGACCAAATCAGCGGTTATTGGCCTGACGCGGTGGGGAATCCTTTGATTATGAAACTGAATCCGGATATGATGCCGGTTATGGTGGCGGCTGTAAGCGTAAAGGACGAGAATTCAACAGCGGCTACGAGAATAATTGAGGAAGAGGTTATTCCTGAGATTGAGAGTATTGAGGGGGTTGCATCAGTAACGGAAGCGGGAACTGTGGAAGAGACTGTGGAAATTACAGTGAACCCTGATAAGATACAGTCTTTAAATGATGATGTGAAAGCCAGTCTTGACGGGAAGTTTGCAGAAGCAGGCCAGGCTCTTGCGGAAGCGCGAGCTCAGGTTGAGAGCGGCAAGGCGGCTCTTGAAGCGGGGCAGAGGGAAGCAGCGGCGCAGATGGGCAAAGCGGAAGCAGAGGTTTCCAAAAAGAATGCGGAGCTGACTCAAGGGCAGTTGGAGGTTAACGAGAAGGTCAGTGAGCTGAATCTTGCACAGGCTCAGCTTGAGGCAAAGAAAACGGAAATTTCCACACAGGAGGCGGCGCTTACCGCACAGAAACAGGCGTTGGAGGCCCTGAAAGAGAATGAAGAAGTAATCAGGGCCTCCTATGACGCACTGCTTAAGAAGATTGAGATGACGGGAACAGAAACTGCAGAAGATACCGTAGCTAAGAATGCACTTGCAGAGCAGATCGCCCAGTTGGATAATTATGATGCCGTTATGGAGCAGGCAGAGGCCGGAATGGGGGCAATTGAGGCAGGCAAAGCCCAGCTTGCGGAGGCGGAAAAGCAGATGGAGGAAGGCAAAGCAGCGCTGGATACATTAAAAGAACAGCTGAATCAGGGAGCCATTTCCCTTGCAGAAGCGAGAGGACAGATGAGTTCAGCACAGCTTCAGGCGGCGGCACAGTTTGGAACAGCCAGTTCTCAGCTTGCAGTGGGCGAGCAGGCTGTCACACAGGGAACAGAGGAATTGGAAAGCGCCAAGGAAGAGGCGTATAATAGTGCGGATTTGGGAGGGATTCTGAATGCGGAGATGGTAAAAACGCTGCTTGCGGCGCAGAATTTCAATATGCCGGCGGGCTATGTTGAGGAAGAGGGCATTGACTATCTTATCCGTGTAGGGGATAAGTTTAAAGATATTGAAGATTTGAAAGATTTGGTGCTCGTCAAAATGGAAGGTATAGACCCAATTAAGCTGTCCGATGTGGCGGATGTGATTTTGGCAGATGATTCGGATGAAGTGTACGCAAAAATTAATGGCGAGTCGGGCATAATGCTGAGCATTCAAAAGCAGACGGGATATTCTACCGGTGATGTGAGCGACCGCATTTTGAAAAAATTTGAAAGTCTTAGTAAGGAAAACAAAAACCTGAAGCTTGTTACGCTGATGGATCAAGGAATTTATATCGATCTGATTGTGAACTCGGTGCTTCAGAACCTGCTCTTTGGCGCAGTCCTTGCAGTCCTTATATTACTGGTATTTTTAAGAAGCGTGCGTTCTACTTTTGTAATTGCATGCTCTATACCAATCAGTCTGCTTGCCGCAATTGTAATGATGTATTTCAGCGGGGTTACGCTGAACGTAATTTCCCTTTCGGGGCTTGCGCTTGGAGTCGGCATGCTTGTAGATAATTCGATTGTCGTAATCGAAAATATTTACCGCATGAGAAATGAAGAAGGAGCGTCGGCCAAGGAAGCGGCGATCGAAGGGGCGAAGCAGGTATCGGGAGCTATTGCCGCGTCTACTCTCACAACAGTATGTGTATTTGCACCGATTGTATTTACACAGGGGATTACAAGGCAGCTTTTTGTGGATATGGGACTAACGATTGCTTATTCCCTGCTTGCCAGTCTGATTGTGGCTCTTTCGCTTGTGCCGATGATGTCGGCGGGGCTTCTTAAGAAAACAGGGTCAAAAGAAGGAAGAATGATAGAGAAAGTACAGAATCTGTATGAGGCGATGCTTCGGAAGGCGCTGAGATGGAAACCGCTCGTTCTGCTTTTGGCATTGGCGCTGCTCATCTTAAGCGGCGGTCTTGCAGTATCAAGAGGGACTGCATTTATGCCGGATATGGAGAGTACACAGATTAGTATGAACCTTACTATGGAAGAGGGAACGCCTCTCGCAGAGACAGCCAAGGAAGCCGACGCGGTGATGGAGAAGCTGCTTAAAATTGACGATATCCAAGACGTGGGAGCCATGGCGTCAGGTGGCAGCATAATGGGAATGGGCGGTGAAAGCCAAGGAAACCAAATTCAGATATATGCGATTTTAAAAGAAAACATGAAGTTATCTAATGATGAACTGAAGAAGCGTATAGAGAAAGACACGAAGGAATGCAGAGGAGAGCTTGAAATCACCATGTCTAATATGGACATGAGCGCTCTTGGAAACTCGGGGGTTGTTATCCAGGTGGCAGGGCGTGAACTAGACACGCTTCAGAATATGGCAAAGGACATTGCGGAAATAGTGAGGGGCGTCAAAGGAACGCAAAATGTATCTGACGGCATGGAGGAAACAACCGGAGAACTCCGCATTATTGTAGATAAGGGAAAAGCAACGGAGCATGGTTTGACAGTGGCACAGGTCTATCAGAAGATTGCGGCCAAAGTCGCCGCCGCGTCATCATCAACATCGCTCGGCACGGATGTGAAGGATTATGATATTTATGTGCTGGATGCAAAGAATGAGGCGATGACAAGAGAGGACATTAAAAATATGTCCATAACAGCGGATAAACAGGACGGGACGACGGAAACAGTTGCCTTGAAAGATATTGCTGCATTTGAAGACGCAGTAGGATTACAGTCTATTAACAGAAACAGCCAAAAGCGTTACGTGAATGTTTCGGCGGAGATTAAAGAGGGAGATAATATCGGTATTGTAAGCAGCCGTATCAAGAAAGCCCTTGGCGGTTACAAGATTCCGGAAGGGTACAGCGTTGAGATGACGGGCGAGGATGAGACGATTATGGAGGCTATGGTGGAACTTCTTAAGATGCTTGCTCTTGCAGTTGTGTTTATGTATTTGATTATGGTTGCCCAGTTCCAGTCACTGCGCTCACCGTTTATAATTATGTTCACGATTCCGCTTGCATTTACCGGAGGATTTTTCGGATTATTTCTGACGGGCTCGCCGGTCAGCGTTATTGCGATGATTGGATTTGTAATGCTTTCTGGAATTATTGTAAATAATGGTATTGTGTTTGTGGATTATACGAACCAGCTTATAAATGAGGGAATGGAGAAAAAGGATGCTCTTGTAGAGGCTGGAAGAACGAGGCTCCGTCCCATTATGATGACGGCGGTTACAACAATACTCGGTCTTTCGACGATGGCGATAGGAATGGGGAGCGGAGCCGATATGGTTCAGCCGATGGCAATTGTTACAATCGGCGGTTTGATTTACGGAACGATTTTAACATTGTTTGTTGTTCCTTGTATATTTGACTTGTTCCATAAAAAAGAAAAGGCAAGGTTAAGAGAGAGTATTGAAGAAGAGTTTGAAGAATGATAAGGAGTGTATATGGCGGATAAATATGAAGTTGGGGATATTGTAAAGATGAAGAAGAAACATCCGTGCGGTAGTTTTGAGTGGGAAATACTGAGAGTCGGAGCAGATTTCCGTTTGAAATGTACAGGGTGCGGTCATCAGATTATGATAGCCAGAAAGCTTGTTGAGAAAAATACGAAAGAGCTGAAAAAAGTCTTGAAATAGAAGCCCTTCTATGATATTATATCAAATTGTGATATATTATTTTAATCCTTGCTCCCGTAGAATACAGGGGCCAAGAGACCATAAGGAGGTATAAGACATGAACAAATATGAATTAGCTGTTGTTGTCAGTGCAAAAATCGAAGATGACGCGAGAACAGAGACTATCGAAAAAGTGAAAGCATTAGTTGAGCGTTTCGGTGGCAGCGTGACAGACGTTGATGAATGGGGTAAGAGAAGATTAGCTTACGAAATTCAGAAGATGAAAGAAGGATTTTACTATTTCATCCACTTCGAATCTGATTCAAGTGTTCCGGCAGAGGTTGAGAGCAGACTCCGTATCATGGACAATGTTATCAGATTCTTATGCATCAGACAGGACGCATAGAGAGAAATGAGGAAATCGTATGAATAAAGTAATTTTGATGGGACGTTTAACAAGAGATCCTGAAGTCAGATATTCACAAGGCGCAAATGCAACAGCTGTTGCAAGATACTCGCTGGCAGTTGACCGCCGTTTTAAACGTGACGGAGAGCCGACCGCGGACTTCATCAACTGTGTAGCTTTTGGAAAAACGGCAGAATTTGCGGAGAGATACTTCCGCCAGGGACTGAAAATAGCCGTTACCGGACGTATCCAAACCGGAAGCTATACGAATAAAGACGGTGTGAAAGTTTATACAACAGATGTTGTGATTGAGGAGCAGGAATTTGCGGAGAGTAAGGCGGCAAGTGAGCAGAACAGTTATCAGGCAAGTCCTATGCCATCGCCAAGCGCGGATATTGGAGATGGTTTCATGAATATTCCGGATGGAATTGATGAAGAGTTACCATTCAGTTAAACGATGATTGATAGTGTAGAATAACAGGAGGTAAATAACATGGCTTACGATAAAGGTAATAAAGCAGATTCTCCAATGAAGAGAAGAGGCGGCGGACGCAGAAGAAAAAAAGTATGTGTATTCTGCGGTAAAGAAAACAATGAAATCGATTACAAAGATGTAGCTAAATTAAGAAAATATGTTTCTGAAAGAGGAAAAATTCTTCCAAGAAGAATTACAGGAAACTGTGCAAAACATCAGAGAGCTCTTACAGTAGCAATTAAGAGAGCAAGACATTTAGCATTAATGTCATACGTGCAGGAATAAAAACGGGCATTAGTACATTCAGGGCGAAGTTTAAAAACTTCGCCTTTGTTTATGTTGCGGGAAAAACAGGTTTCCATCTGCACAAAAGACAGTAACGGGGCTTACCATTTTGAGATGGTAAATGAATTGATAAATGTTGCAAAGGAAAATGGAATAAAAAATACATTTGAACTGGCTTTGGGTTACGCAACGGCGTAGAAAAACAGCTGCCAAGGACGGCGTTTCATAATCTTTTTTCCTTGTAAATCTGATAAATCAAATTAGCAAGGGCAACAATGAGTATTCCAATCTGAATTAAGTGTGGAACCGGATAAGGATAAAAAATATATTTAAAGCAGATGATATAAAGCCGAGGAGAAAAGATAGAAGAATATCAAATAATATGGTATAATTCTTATGTTGCTCACCGACACCCGCAACAGGGAGGAGGTGTCAATGTTGGAATTTCTTACATCTTTTTTAATCGCCGTTCTGGGTGGTGTGGCTTGCCACTACATCATCAAATGGTTAGACGGTGACGATAAGGGCAACAGTTAGCCTAGTGGGTGCTTTGCCACTATAAAAGAAAAGAAGAATCCCCCGACTGTATTGCAGTACGGTCGAGGGATTCGTTTCTTCGTCAACGTGGACTTCTTACATCTTTTTTGCCTAATGGCATTATAGCATATGCAAAATCTAATTACAAGATACGTTTTTTCAAAAAATTTATCCTTATCTGACATCAACCAAATCAGCATATGTAACATACATTGTATCGCCCTCCCTTCTTTTGAAGCATCTCCTTGTGATTTACAATTTTTGTCGGGGAGTCGATGCCCGAAGAAACGGAAGAACTGTTCCAAGAGCATATGCGGAACAGGACATCCAAATACGGCGGCTGATTTTCTGTTGCCAAAATGTTGCCACGCATTTATTATAGCAAATCCTCACAGATTAGCAACATATTTTTCAAGGTTATATAACACAAAGCTCATTTTTTATTGCCATCATTCAAACACTTATTTGCGAATTATTTTTCGCATAGCACTTCCACAAAATTCATGCGGAATAAATTTAAATCCCAATTTTTCGTAAAAACTTTCTTTCCCTTTTTCAGCAATCAACTGAATGCTTGAACGACCGCCAACGGGCGTTTCTCTATGAACATATTCTATCAATTTATTAACAATATTGCTTCCGATACCTTTACCTTGATAACTCGGTTCTTCAGTCTGTTCCTTAGAAAAATTATTCCAATTAACACTTTCTCTTAGCCTAACATAATCAGCATAACCAATTTCCTTTTCTGTATATGTCATAATATCCCCTTTCACAAATCCCCACAAATTAGCAATCCATTTTTCAAATAAGATTCCGAGAGCCTACTTTTATAGCCACACTCCCCAATCTCCATATTGAAATGTTCCACTTCAATTGCGTTTTTCGGAAAGCGCCTTGACAGAGGAAACATATTCCGAGGGCGTCATTCCTGTGATCTTCTTAAACTGACGCGAGAAGTAGTGAATGGAAGAATACCCAAGTTTTTCCGCGATTTGGGTAAAATTCATTTGGTCTGTCCGCATCAGGTGTTTGGCGGTTTCGATTTTCATATGTGAAAAATATTCGATAATTCCAAGTCCGCTCTGTTCGTGGAAAATTTTCTGCAGCTGGGACCGGCCGATAATATTATCCCGGCAAATCTGCTCAATGGTAAGACGGGTATCAAGACGGCTGTCTAGATACTGGGTTACATGTGTGAAAATTTCACGATTATTTTTCTGTTTGGTTATTTTGGCAGTCTGAAACGGTAATTTTCCAGTGGAGAAGTCTTCTTCGCAGTGTCTGCGGACAAGATGTATCAGAAAATGTTCCATATATAATTTTATTAACTGAAGCGAACCGAACGGAAGTGGTTGGTTTAGGAACATTTCTTCCTGGTAAGGGTCGTCCAGCCGTCCGGCAAAGCTTCTTTTCGCCTCAAATATGACGGAGGCTAAAAGATTTCTTTCGATCTCGTCCAGCCGCAGGATTTTATTCTGAAAAAAACTCATGTGCGGACTTTCGCATGCAAAAGAAATTACAATTAAATTCGGCGCAATTGTTCCGTCAGCCGTTACATTGTGGAATTCATTCGGCTGATGGAAAATAATATCGCCTTTTTCAAGCCGATGAATACAATCGTTGGAAGTAATCTCAACGGCGCCTTTGTCCACATATACAAATTCCCAAAAATCGTGTGATTCACCCATAAAAGAAAAGGTGTTCATGTATTCAAAATAATGAATAGTGTAAAGATGTTTAATTGTTACTTCTTCCTTTAGAAAAATGCTTTTGTATTCCATACTTTGTATTTCCTCTGTAATGATAAATTTACTAAATATAATACTTATAATACTCTGGAAGTGTGTAGAATGCAAACTGGAAAACGTTTAAAAATTAACGGGATAAAAGTATAAGTATATGAGAAAATATTACAAGCCATATTGGCGGTAAAGTATTATAATACTATGTGTCAGAATAAAATACAAGGGAGGTTCTATATGAAACGACAAAATTTGTGGGAGACTTACAGTGAAGCGCAGGTTGCAGAGCTGGAAGACGTAAACAGAAAGTATCGGGAATGTTTGGACGCAGGCAAAACAGAGAGAGAGTGCGTTAGACTTACCATTGAAATGGCAGAAAAAGCAGGCTACAAGAACCTGAGAGAACTTATGGTGGATGGAACAAAGATTGCTGCCGGCGACAAAGTTTATATGGATTATATGGAAAGAGCCGTTGTGCTGTTCCAAATGGGAACAGAGCCGCTTGAGGCCGGAATGAACATATTGGGAGCACATATTGATTCTCCACGCATTGACATTAAGCAGAATCCATTGTATGAGCAGGATGGATTTGCATACTTAGATACACATTATTATGGTGGAATTAAAAAATATCAATGGGTTGCAATGCCGTTAGCGCTGCATGGCGTGGCTGTGAAAAAGGATGGCACGAAAATTGATGTTACAATAGGAGAGAAGGAAGAAGACCCGGTATTGGTAATTACAGATCTGCTTCCTCATCTCGGACGCGAGCAGAGGGAAAAAACATCAGAGAAATTTATTGAAGGTGAGAAGCTTGATCTTTTAATCGGAAATAAGCCGGTAAAAGGCGAAGAGAAGGAAGCGGCAAAAGCATATATTTTGAAGCTTCTGAAAGAAACATATAATATTGAAGAGGAAGATTTCCTCTCAGCAGAATTAGAAATCGTGCCGGCAGGAAAGGCAAGAGATTGCGGACTTGATTCCAGCATGATTATGGCTTACGGACAGGATGACCGCGTATGCGCATTTACATCGCTGTTTGCCATGCTGAAGGAAAAAACGGTTTCCCGCACAAGCTGCTGTATTTTAGTTGATAAAGAAGAAATCGGAAGCGTCGGCGGAGGCGGAGCGACTTCTAAATTCTTTGAAAATGCAGTTGCCGAGCTTTTGGCTGCGACAGCAGAATACAGTGATTTGAAATTACGCCGTACATTGGCTAACTCCAAAATGCTGTCTTCAGATGTGAGCGCCGCATATGACCCGTTATATGCGGAAGTATATGAAAAGAAAAATTCTGCATTTCTTGCACAGGGTCTGGTATTTAATAAATATACAGGAAGCGGCGGAAAAGGCGGCTCCAATGATGCGAATCCAGAGTATGTGGCACAGCTTCGCAAAGTTATGGATGACAATAATGTAAACTTCCAAACGGCAGAACTTGGAAAGGTAGATGCAGGCGGAGGCGGAACAATCGCCTACCTCATGGCGGTATATACTATGGAAGTAATTGACAGCGGCGTGGCAGTTCTTTCTATGCATGCACCGTGGGAAGTTACAAGCAAAGCGGATGTTTATGAAGCGGTAAGAGGCTACGAAGCATTCCTGAAAGCAGAATTTAAATAAAAATTTGCATTAAACGATACGGCATTTTGTGCAGAGATGAATAACCGCACAAAATGCTGTATATTTTCTGAACGTATTATCAGTTAAAACGGAGATTATTGTTTTTGCAGTGCATCGCTCATTCCTTTGATGGAAGAAGCGTATCTGCCGGGAGACATTCCTGTAATTTGTTTGAAGCGTTTTGAAAAGTATGGAAGAGAACTAAATGAGAGGTAATATGCAATCTCGGTAAAGTTCATGGTTCCGTTTCTAATAATCTCCTTTGCTTTTTGTATTTTCATGCCGTTAAAATAATCAATAGGTCCGCACTTGTGCCGTGAGTAAAAAAGTGCGTGGAGAGTCGAGCGGCTTATGGAAAATACGTCGCATATGCCGGAGACGGTGAGTGTTTCACATATGTTGGCATCCATATATTGGACAATCTGTGAAAACAGTGCGTCACGGGTGTTCCGGCTTCCGGCGGATGCTTTTGGTGAAGCATTCCGTACAAGCGCCGAATCGGAATGATTGCGGTATAGGGTAATTAAAAACAGTTCCAAATACAGCAGTATCAGCTGCTGAGAGGCAAAGGGGGCATCAGATTTGAGAAGCACCTGTTCGACGGACGGAACATTAATCGGAGTGCGTAATGTCTGCTTTCCTTCGATGATAATATGTGAGATTAATTCTCGCTCTTCTGTTTTTAATGTGAAGCTTTTGTTTCTAAAAAACTGCATTGCCGTCGAAAAGCACACAAAGGAAAAGACAACCAGGTTTGGGGGAGTACTGCCGATGGATTCAAATGCATGGAATTCATCAGGTTTGTGGAAGACAATGTCCCCGGCGTGGAGTATCAGGTTGTTGCTGCCGGCGGTAACGGAGACGGTGCCTTTGTCCACATATAAAAATTCCCAAAAATTATGGGATTCGCCGTCGAAGACCACGTCTTTCATATATTCGAAATAATGTAATGTAATGATGGAATCAATTACAATTTCGCGCTTTAAATAAGTTTTCACATATGCCATAAATGTTTCCTCCTTGTGTCCATATTATCATGATATGGATTATAAGACAATAATAACAGATAAAAATGCAATACATGTTGTGCAAAATATGCTATAATACAAAAGTGAAGAAAAGGAATATAGACATTATCACTAAAGGAACAATGAAAGATTTGAGAGAATACATAGAGAGAGGTAAGCTATGATTGAAATAAACGTAAAAGATATGCAGATTGGATTCGATAAAGAGAGCCTTTGTTTTGAGTTCAAGAAAGGCGCGGAGAGCTGGAGATGGAGGAAAGAATGCAAACCGCGTTTGGAGTGCGAAGAAGGAATCCTTTATTTTGAAGACGCATGTATAATCGACCATAAAGAGATTGTGTCAGGAGTAGGAAAAGGAATACAGAGCCATTATGAAGGGTTTGAGGTAAATGGCGCAAAGGTTCCTTATGCATTTGACACAATTGTATGGGTTGAGTATACCGGCGGCAACGTTTATTGTGAATGGATCCCGATTTGTGAAGAGGGGCTGGCAGTTCAAAAGGTGTTATGGCCGGGGGAAATGGAGTTTGATGAACCGAAGGACAGCTGGTACACCTTATTAAACAGGGAGCAGGGATTGCTGGTTCCAAATACATGGGAGGTTTTACTGAAACCGCATCATTTTAACGGCTTTTTCGGAACGGCAAGCGGATATATGCCGTGGTTTTCTCAGGTGAAAGACAGGGCGGGATACATCGCTATCTGTGAAACTCCTTGGAATGCGGGATGGCAGGCAGAACATCCGGCGGAAGGACCGTATACACATGTGGGAATAAGGTTTGAACCAAGTCTTGGCAAGATGGATTACCGCAGAATCGTAAGATATACATTTTTAAACGATTGTGATTATAACGATATATGTAAAGTTTACAGAACATACGCAAAAGAACAAGGGATATTTAAGACGCTTGCTGAGAAAGCGGCTAAGGAGCCTGCAGTTGATAATCTGATAGGATGTGCATTTGTACATACGGGAATCAAGACATGTGTACAGAAGGATTCGGAGTTCTTTGATCCGGAGAATCCGGATAAAAATAACAATGTTGTTCCGTTTGCGCAGCGTGAAAGAGAAATGCGCAGATACCATGAGATGGGAGTTAAGAAGCTTTATATGCATTTAGACGGATGGGCAGAGCCGGGATATGATAACAAGCACCCTGATTACTATCCGATATGTGAGGAAGCGGGCGGCAGAGATGGTATGAAGGCTTTGGCGGACGGAATGCACGAGATGGGATATATGTTCGGTATTCATGACCAGTACAGAGATTATTATTTGGCGGCGGAGAGCCATGATGAGCATTATGCATGTGTGCTGCCGGATGGAACCATTCCGTCTCATGCAAGATGGGCAGGCGGACCGCAGCAGTTTTTATGCGGAACACAGGCGCCATATTATGTAAAGCGTAATTTTAATTATCTTGAGGAACAGGGCATTGAACTTGACTGTGCATACTTGGATGTATTTACATGTAACGAGGGTGATGAATGTGCAAATCCTCACCACAGGATGACAAGAAGAGAATGTTATGATTATAGAAACCAGTGTTTTGAATATCTGCTTTCCAAAGGAATTCTCCCGAGTTCTGAGGAAGTAAATGCGTGGGCAGTGCCGAGTCTCGTAATGTGCCATTATGCACCGTATGATTTCATGCTTGAAGAGCCGGGAGCGCCGAAGCAGGGAGTTCCGGTACCATTATTCAATCTTGTGTTCCATGATTGTATCATTGAACCGTGGATGATGGACAAGGTAAGCGAAACCGAAGATTATATGTTGTACGCACTGCTTAACGGCGGAGCGCCATACTTAAGCAGAGACGGAGCTTATCCTGATACAGACGGTTCTTTTGACGTAGATTTGCGTCATGCGCTGGAGGAAGAGATAAGAAGAAGCAAGGTTGTTTCGGATCTGCATGAAAAGGTTGCAAAATGTGAAATGGTTCGTCATGAAATGGTAAATGGAGATTATAATGTACAAAGAACGGTATTTGCAGATGGAACGTCCGTTACCGTAGACTTTAGAGAGCAGACATATGTAATTGATTAAGATGATTAAGAAAAGAAGGAGTGCAGACAATGGGAAGATGCATTACCGTAGCGATTGCGGGACTGGGAAGCCGGGGAAAGGATGTATATGCGCAGGCGCAGAAACAGTTTCCAAAGAAGATGAAGATTGTCGCTGTTGCGGACATTAATCCGGAGAAAGTGGCCGCTGCAGCCAAAGAGTTTCAGATTCCTGAAGAGGCGTGTTTTTCAAGCGCCGAAGAGATGCTCGAGCAGGATAAGCTTGCCGAAGTTATGTTTATTGCAACTCAGGACAGACAGCATGTGGGGCATGCGATTCCGGCATTAAGAAAAGGCTATCATTTATTACTGGAAAAACCCATTTCACCGCTGCTTGATGAGTGCAGAGAGCTTGTGAAGGTGGCAAAGGAATGTGATAGAAAAGTAGTTGTTTGTCATGTGCTTCGTTATACACCGATTTATAGGGCGGTAAAAGCATATCTTGACTATGGGGAAATAGGAGATATTGTTTCTGTAATGGCGGTGGAGAATGTAGGGTGGTTTCATCAGGCACACAGCTTTGTCCGAGGGAATTGGGCAAACGCGGATGAAACAAGTCCGATGATTCTGCAGAAGTGCTGTCATGATATGGATTTGTACCTGTGGCTTGCGGGTAAGAAGTGTGATTCTCTTACATCCTATGGGGATACATATTTGTTCAAAAAGGAAAAAGCGCCGGAAGGGTGCGCCGAGCGCTGTACAGACTGCAAGGTGAAAGATACATGTCCGTTTGATGCGGAAGAAATTTATATTAACAGCGAACTGATAGGGTATAAAGGAGGCAACTGTGAGTGGCCGGTCAATGTGCTTGTCACAGAACCGCCGACAGAAGAGAACCTTAGAGAAGCGCTGAGAACCGGACGTTATGGAAGATGTGTTTACCATTGCGACAACAATGTAGTGGATCACCAAGTGGTGAATCTCAATATGACAGATGGAACAACGATGAGTTTTACGATGTGCGGTTTCTCCGCACGGATTGCCAGATATGCCAAGTTCATGGGAACAAAAGGTGAATTGATTGTAAATATGGACTCAAATGTGCTTGAAGATAATGAGATTACTATCCGTAAATTTGATTCTGAGCTGACAGAAACAAGGATTGATGTTTCTTCATTGGCCGATGATTTCTCAGGACACGGCGGCGGAGACGTGAAGATGGTGGAGGAATTTCTCGATGTATTAAGCGGAGAGAAGGAAGAAAGTCCTTATATGACGTCTCTTGAGGCTTCTATGGAGAGTCATTACTGCGCTCTTGCGGCGGAGAAGTCAAGAGTAAACGGCGGTTTGCCGATAAAGCTTGACGACTACCGTAATTAACAAAGTATGTGGGCTTTCAGCCAAATTGAAGGCTTCATATAAAAATTTACTCGTGAAAGAGTGAATATATTCAAATTCTAAAAACAATAAAAGAAAAAGGAGTGATGTGTTATGAAAAAGAATTTGAAAAAATTAGTAGCCCTTGGACTCGTAGCGATTATGGGTGCTATGATGCTTGCCGGATGTGGTAATAAAGGAGGAGACGACGGCAAAACAAAAGACGGTAAGACAAAAATTGTTTTTGGCTACTGGGATAAAAACCAGAAAGTTGCTATGGAGAAGATGGTAGAGGCTTATGAGGCTTCACAGGACAAGGTAACTGTTGAACTTCAGCTTACACCATACGGGGAGTACTGGAAAAAGCTTGAAACATCTGCAACAGGCGGAAATGCTCCAGACGTATTTTGGTTAAACGTTCTTCACATGGACAGTTATCTTGAAGGCGGAATCTTAGTTGATATTACAGACGCAGTAAAGGCATCTGATATCAATGACGCTTTCTCAGAAGTACTTGTAAACAACTATGTACGTGACGGCAAAAACTACGCAGTACCAAAAGACTTCGATACAAACGCTTTATGGTACAACAAAGAGTTATTTGATCAGGCTGGTGTTGCATATCCGACAGATGATATGTCATATGATGATTTCGTAGCTCTTTGTGCAGAACTTAAAGAGAAACTTCCAGAAGGAATTTATCCGTTTGCTTGTCCGGTAGACTTCCAGACATGGTACTATCAGACAGTATATGCTAACGGCGGATGGATTTTAAATGAAGATGCAACAGAAACAGGTTACACAGATCCTAAGACAATGGAAGGTATCCAGTGCTGGATCGATTTAATTTACGCAGGTTACTCTCCTTCAGCTGCAGCTCTTACAGAGACAAGCGCAGACGCTATGTTTGAAGGAAAGCAGATTGCTATGAACTTTGCAGGATCTTACATGGTTCCTCAGTATGTACAGAACGATGTGATCACAGACATTATTGACTGTGTTGAGATTCCGACATTTAATGGTGTAGAAACTAACTGTATCAACGGTTTAGGATTTGCAGTATACTCAAAATCTAAAAACATTGAAGCGGCTACTGACTTTGCAATTTGGATGGGAAGCGCAGAAGCACAGAAAATCCAAGGAGAGACAGGTGTAGTTATCTCTGCTCGTAATGACGCTCAGGAGTACTTCGCAGCTACTCAGGAGAAATTCAATCTTGCAGCTTACACAAATCATGCAGATAAGGCATATCCGCTTCCTGTATGTTCAGATGTAGCACCGATTTATGATTTAGAGGCTAAGACTCTTCAGAAAGCTTATAACGGAGAAGCACCATTAAAAGATGTGTGTGAAGAGTTAAAGGCAGAAGCAGACGCATTGTTAAATAAATAAGTAGGTGAATAATATGGCTGATAAAAAGGCAGTAGTTGCGAACGTGCCTAAGAAAAAGGCGACTTCGCGTGAGAAAAAAGATTGGATTGCCGGATATATATTTATTGCACCTGTAACAATTGGTTTGATTATATTCTATATTTGGCCGTTTATCCAAAACATTTGGTTTAGTTTTAATGACGTTAATACATTCAACGTTGCAACATGGTGTGGTATAGACAACTACAAGAGACTCACGGGTGACACAGAGGTATTTAACGCATTTAAGAACACATTAAAATACGTTATTATTACGACCCCGGTAGGACTTTTCTTCTCGATTTTACTTGCAGCTCTTATGAATGCAAAAATCAAAGGAAAATCCATTTATCGTACATTATACTTCCTTCCGTCTGTAACTATGTCGGCAGCTGTTGCCATGGTTTGGAAATGGATGTATAACGACCAAATGGGTATTATCAACAGTTTGCTCCGCGCATTAGGCGGCGAAGGCCACAACTGGATGACAGACCCTAAGACAGCGCTTTACTGTATTATGGTTATTGGTATTTGGGGGGGCGTGGGATACAATATGATTATCCTGCTTGCAGGTATTCAGGGTATCTCAACGTCATATTATGAAGCGGCATCAATTGACGGTGCAGGGCCGTTTGCACAGTTCTTCAAGATTACAATACCGATGCTTACACCGACGATTTTCTTCGTACTTATTACAGGACTTATCGGTGCGTTCCAGGTGTTTGATACTGTCTACATGATGATTGGCGCGGCGAACCCGGCATTTGAGAAGACGCAGACAGTAGTTATGATGTTCTACCGTGCGGCGTTCAGCTATGGTGAAAAAGGATATGCGGCAGCTATCTCATTATTCATCTTTGCGGTTATCATGATTGTTACTGTAATTCAGCTCATTGGACAGAAAAAATGGGTTAACTACGATTAATAAGGAGGACGAAAAGCATGAGCGGAAAAAAATTACAACATTTATTCGTGCATCTGATCCTTTTGTCGGGAGTTATCTTTGTTGTATTCCCATTCGCATGGATGGTGCTTACATCATTTAAGACTCCGGGAGAAGCAATGCTTATCCCGCCGACCATTTTGCCAGAGAACTTTATTACAGATGCATACAGCGAGATTTTAACAGCATTGCCGTTTGCACAGATTTATATGAATACATTTGTGTCAGCGATAATCATTACAGTGATACAGGTTGCCCTTTGCTCAATGGCGGCATATGGATTTGCTCGTATTGACTTTCCATTTAAGAACGGTATCTTTGTATTACTTCTTTCCGTACTTATGGTGCCGGGACAGATTTTCCTGATTCCACAGTACTTGATTATTATGAATTTAGGTCTTTTGGATTCTATGATGGGTCTTGTTTTACCAAACTTATTTAGTGCGTTTGGTACATTCCTTCTGAGACAGTTTTTCATGTCTCTTCCAAAAGAACTTGAAGAGGCGGCTATTCTTGACGGATGTAACAGGTATCAGATTTTCTACAGAATTATGTTACCGCTTGTAAAACCGGGTATTGTTTCTCTCGTAATCTTCACGGCGAAGTTTGCATGGAACAACTTCCTTTGGCCATTACTTGTTAATACATCACCGGATAAGATGATCTTAGGACCAGCGTTATCTTCATTACAGGGACAGTATACAACACAGTACCCAATGCAGATGGCGGGTGCAGTTATGGCGGTTATTCCGTTAATTGTATTATTCTTCATCTTCCAGAAACAGTTTATTGAAGGTGTTGCACAGTCTGGTATTAAAGGTTAATTATAATTACATATACTAAGATTCTGAATTGACTTAAGGGAGGGGGAAACCCCTCCCTTATTTTGCTATAGAAAAACTTCGGAATCTATTATACAAAAAACAGCCGGTAACCCCGGCTGCTAAAGTTGTTGTATATAATTTACATATCGCCGTATTCAGGCACCGGTTCAGTTTCCGGCTCGTATTTTTTAAATATACGGTCAAGGATAATACATGCAAAGTATGCCATAATGGAAAATCCACATATTCCGCTTAGTATAATTACCATTCCGGCTGTCTTAACTGAGATTGTAAAGAAGTAAATCACAAAATAAAACATTGCAACCAGTAAAGCGGAAAATGGAAGGTGTCCGATTGTCATATAAATAGAGTTTTTAACCGCCTGTTTCAACGTACATTCAAAATGTGAAATAATAGGAAATATGTAAATAAACATGCTGAACAATACAATGGTTACCGCCCACAGACCAATTCTGACTGCTGCAAACAGCGCGGTGTTTTGCGAATTAATAATGTAGTAATCCATTCCCAGGAAAAAGGCTGCTGCGATTGATATAAGCCATATGATTGTACTTTGTTTAAAATTTTGACGGAACGCTTTCCAAAAGTTCTTCCATATATAAGGTTCCTCTTTGCGGATCATCTTCAGACACACATAGTACAGCGCGCTTATCGAGGCTCCGATTGTAATGACCGGTATACAGCTTATTATAAATATTGCATTCAAAATAATAATATCACATACCTTTGAGAAAAATTGCCAAAAAGGGTTGTCCAAATTAAATAAACGATTCATAAACTATTTCCTTTCACATCGTGAGTTTATAATTTAGTTATTGTACTTTACCAATCATTTCTATATAATAGTAAAGTAGCTATAAAGTAGTATACAAAAAATAATATGCAAAATCAATGAGTTCACAAAAATTTTAGACAAAGGAGCATATGCTATGAATGAGTTAAAAGAGCAGATGAAAGGAATGAGTCTGATACAGAAAATCGACCACCTTTGGACTTATTATAAGATATGGCTGCTTATTCCGATTGGCATAGGAGTGGTAATCTATGTAGCATTTTCCGCATATAGAGTCAGGCAGGAGAATGTACTTGCAGGTGTGGTTGTGGTGGGTTCCGGAGTTTATGGAACGGAGGAGCTGGAAGCAGATTTGAAGGAGTATATGAACAGTACGGAGAAGACTGACAGAGTGAAACTTCATATGAATATTCCGGCAGATAATATGGCGCAGACATCACTGGTTTCTTTATCGACACTGGTAGGCGCCGAGGTGGTGGATGTAATTGTCTGTCCGAAAGAGACATACGAGCACTTTGGCGGACAGGGAGGATTCGAGGATATGGAGACGGTTCTCGGCGATGATGCCAAGAAATATGCAGACATGGTGAACGGGGATGCCGTTATAATTTCGGACTCCAAATTTCTGAAGGAGAAATTCGGTATTCCGTATAAGGAAGTATATATTTCAGTATTCGTGAATGCAGAACATATGGAGGGAGCCAAAGCATTTGTACAATATGTTTTGGAGAATATATAAATAAAAGCAGATTGTGCAAACATAGTGTCTAATCACATAAAGCTTTTTAAAAGCGTATGTTGTACAATATGAACAGAAAATAACACGGAAAATGAGTAAATGGAGGAATTTCTATGAAAAAACCAGTATTAGTAATTATGGCTGCAGGAATGGGAAGCCGTTACGGGGGGCTGAAGCAGATTGACCCGGTAGACGAACAGGGACATATTATTATGGACTTTTCTATTTTTGACGCTAAGAGGGCAGGATTTGAGAAAGTTGTTTTCATTATTAAGCATGAGGACGAAACTGATTTCAGAGAAGCAGTAGGCGACCGCATGGAGAAAATCATGGAAGTAGAATATGCATATCAGGATATGAATAATATTCCAGAAGGATTTTTTGTTCCGGAAGGGCGTGTAAAACCGTGGGGAACTGCACATGCTGTATTAAGCGCAATTGATAATATTGACGGCCCGTTCGCAGTAATTAATGCAGATGATTACTATGGAAGAGATGCTTTCCAAACAATTTACGACTATCTTTCAACACATGAGGATGATGATAAATACCGTTATACGATGGTGGGCTATGAGCTTAGAAATACAGTTACAGAGAATGGACATGTGGCGCGGGGTATCTGCAACATTGACCAAAACGGCGAGCTTATCAGCATCCATGAGAGAACACGCATTGAGAAGAAAGAAGATGGAATTGCATTTACGGAAGACGACGGCGCAACTTGGGAGTATGTACCGGGTGAAACTTTAGTATCCATGAACATGTGGGGATTCACAAGAAGCATTTTAGATGAGATTGAAGCAGGATTTCCGGCATTCCTTGAGAAGGGGCTTAAAGTAAATCCAATGAAATGTGAGTATTTCCTTCCGACGGTTGTAAGTGATTTAAAAGGAGCTGGAAAAGCAGAGGTAGCAGTTCTTTCGTCAAAGGATAAATGGTACGGCGTAACTTACAAAGAAGATAAGCCGGTGGTGATGGCGGCAATCAAAGAGATGAAAAAAGAGGGATTATATCCTGAGAATTTATGGGGTGATAAATAATGGCTAATTCAATTAACAGACTGAAAGATGAAGCAATTGCAAATTTTCGTTTTGAGGGCGTTTTAATCGACGAAAGACCATACGGAAGCGGACATATTAACGACACATTTCTTCTTACATTTGATATTGCAGGAATGGGCGTTCTGCGTGTGATTCTTCAGAAGATGAACGATGATATCTTTAAAAATGTAGAGCAGCTTATGGAAAATGTTCTTGGGGTAACATCTTATCTTCGTAAAGTTATCGTTGAAAACGGCGGAGATCCGGAGAGAGAGACCCTGAATGTAATCCGCACGGTGGCAAACAGACCGTATTATGTTGATTCCGAAGGAGGCTATTGGAGATGCTACAAATTCATCGAAGGAGCAACTTCTTATGATCAGGTTGAGACACCGGAGGATTTCTATCAAAGCGCGGTGTCATTTGGTAATTTCCAAAGACTGCTTGCAGACTATCCTGCGGAGACGCTTCACGAGACCATTGCAGGTTTCCATGATACAAAAGCAAGATTTGCAACATTTAAGAAAGCGGTAGAGGCAGATGTGTGCGGCCGCGCGGCTTCTGTGCAGAAAGAGATTGATTTCGTTCTTGCGCATGAAGACGTAGCAAATGT
This sequence comes from uncultured Lachnospiraceae bacterium, assembly GCA_947366105.1. GTDB lineage: Bacteria > Bacillota > Clostridia > Lachnospirales > Lachnospiraceae > Faecalimonas. Next base: position 28,039 of record CANAZK010000011.1, read on the forward strand.
ATTTGGCGATATGCTTGCAAAAGGTGAGCTTCCACTTCGTGTAACCCATAATGATACAAAGCTTAATAATATTATGATTGATGACAAGACAAGAAAAGGTATCTGTGTCATCGACCTTGATACGGTTATGCCGGGACTTGCCATGAATGATTTCGGGGATTCTATCCGCTTCGGTGCAAGTACGGCGGCAGAGGATGAACAGGATTTAAGCAAAGTATCATGCGACATGGATTTGTTTGACATTTATGCAAAGGGCTATATTGAAGGCTGCGGCGGCAAGCTTACTAAGAAAGAGATTGAGATGCTTCCAATGGGAGCAAAGGTGATGACGTTTGAGTGCGGTATGCGTTTCCTTACAGATTATCTTGAGGGCGACCATTATTTTAAGATTCACAGAGAAGGACACAACCTTGACAGATGCCGTACACAGTTTAAGCTTGTGGAAGACATGGAAGCAAAATGGGATACAATGCAGGAAATTATTAAGAAATACGCTTAGTAATCGGTTAAGAACAGGAGGCAATGAATATGGCAATTTTAGTAACAGGCGGAGCGGGATATATTGGAAGTCACACATGTATAGAGTTGATCAATGCAGGATATGATGTAGTTGTGCTTGATAACTTGTGTAATTCTAGTCAGGAGTCTCTGAAAAGAGTTGAGAAAATTGTTGGAAAACCAATCAAATTTTATGAGGCGGATATCCGTGACGGAGAAGCCTTAAAGGACATTTTTGCAAAAGAAGATATCGATGCAGTAATTCATTTCGCGGGACTTAAGGCTGTGGGTGAATCTGTGGCTAAGCCGATGGAATATTACGACAACAATATTACAGGTACTCTTGTCTTATGCGAAGCGATGAGAAATGCAGGAGTAAAGAATATTATCTTCAGCTCATCTGCAACTATTTACGGTGATCCGGCATTCATTCCGATTACAGAGGAATGTCCGAAGGGTGTATGTACAAATCCATACGGCTGGACAAAGTCTATGTTAGAGCAGATTTTGACAGATATCCACACGGCGGATCCGGAATGGAACGTAGTGCTTCTTCGTTATTTCAATCCGGTCGGTGCGCATAAGAGCGGAACAATCGGTGAAAATCCGAAGGGAATTCCAAACAACCTTATGCCGTATATTACGCAGGTGGCAGTCGGCAAGCTGGAGTGTCTCGGCGTATTCGGAGATGATTATGATACACATGACGGCACAGGCGTGCGTGACTATATCCACGTTGTAGACCTTGCCCTTGGTCATGTGAAAGCTCTTAAGAAAATCGAAGAGAAAGCCGGAGTATGCGTATACAATTTAGGTACGGGAAACGGCTATTCCGTACTTGATATGGTGAAAGCATTTGGTAAGGCATGCGGCAAAGAAATTAAATATCAGATTAAGCCTAGAAGACCTGGCGATATCGCTGCATGTTATGCGGATCCTGCGAAAGCAAAGGCTGAGCTAGGATGGGAAGCAGAACGCGGACTTGATGAAATGTGCGAAGATTCATGGAGATGGCAGTCTATGAATCCGAACGGATATGAAGAATAGCATATAAAAAGATATAAAACAAACAGCTCTCAGGGGGTAGATTTATGGCATCCTTTGCGGGCTGTTTTTGCGTTTCTTGTTATACTTATAATTATTTCTTTAGTTTTCATGCAAAGAGTGTTATAATAAAATAGCATATTATTTTTTATACGAGGGCAGAGATTATGAAAAGAAATATAAAATTAAAGGGACAACTCAGAGTGTACATGCAGTGGCCGCTTATTATGCTGGCATTGCTTGTTGGGATGAATATATGGATATATACGGTTGACGGCAATGCCGGTCTCATTTTAAGTACGTTTATTGCAATATACGGTATCGCCGTGGGGGTTCTTTATTCCCGCAATAAGTACGAGGTTTTTACGGAGCTTGTAGAGTTTGCAGCGCAATATGGAGCGGTGCAGAACGCGCTTCTGAAGGATTTGACGGCTCCGTACCTGATTATATTGGAAAGCGGGAGAATCGTTTGGATGAACGACTCGTTTAAGGATATGGTCCGGGAGAACGGACAGAAATATCTTGATAATTATATTCCGGAATTTACAAGCGATGCGTTTGCAGTTGAAGAAGGGCATACGCTTGTAAAGGAAGCAAAATTTAATGAGAGAGAATATGAGGTATCTTTCAGAAGGATTTCTATAGATGTTTTGAATAATGCGGAGGCGCTGATTCAGATTCCGAGAGGCAAGGATTATTTTATTGCTGTATATTTTCATGAGGTTACAAGACTGAAGCAGTATATGCGTGAGAATGAACAGCAGCGTCTTGTAGCGGGTTTGATCTATATAGACAATTATGATGAGATTATAGACAGTGTTGAAGAAGTGAGACAGTCGCTGCTTGTAGCTCTTATTGACCGTAAGATCAACCAGTATATAGGCAGCATAGACGGCGTCGCCAAGAAGATGGAGAAGGATAAATATTTTATTGCATTCAAAAAGCAGTACCTTGAAGAGATGAAGTCAGACCGTTTCTCCATACTGGAAGACGTTAAAAGCGTCAATATTGGAAATGAAATTCCGCCGACTCTCAGCATTGGGCTTGGATTAAGCAGTGATACTTATGCGCAGAGCTATAATTACGCGCGTGTTGCCATTGATTTGGCGCTTGCCCGCGGAGGTGATCAGGCAGTTATAAAGTCCGGCCAGGGCATAGACTATTACGGCGGAAAACGTGATCAGACCTGTAGAAATACACGTGTAAAGGCGCGTGTGAAGGCAGAAGCTCTCCGTGAGTTTATGGCGGTGAAGGACAGAGTGATCATTATGGGACACAAAATCGGCGATGCGGATTCATTTGGGGCTGCTATGGGAATTTACCGTGCGGCAGTGGAGATGAAGAAAGAGGCGCATATTGTTGTCAATGATATTACGGCTGCGCTTCGTCCGTTGTATGAGGCGTTTGTGGATAATCCGGCATATCCGGAGGATTTGTTTTTGAATTCAGGAAATGTGGAAGAATATGCGGATAAAAATACGATGGTGGTAGTGGTAGATACAAATAAACCGGAGATAACGGAGTGCAGGGAGCTGCTTAAGATGACAGAAACCGTTGTTGTATTGGATCACCACAGGCAGGGAAGCGAAGTGATAGAGGGCGCTGTTCTGTCCTATATTGAGCCGTATGCATCTTCCGCATGTGAGATGGTTGCGGAGCTGTTACAGTATATAGTAGATGATGTGCGTCTTCCGGGACTGGAAGCAAGCAGTATGTACGCGGGCATTATGGTTGATACGAATAATTTCATGAACCGCGCGGGCGTCCGTACATTTGAGGCGGCAGCATTTTTAAGAAGAAGCGGCGCGGATATTACATTTGTAAGAAAGCTGTTCCGTGAGGATATGGAGACATATCGTGCAAAGGCGAAGATTATCAGCAGCGCTGAAGTATTCAGAGAGGTGTATGCCATTGCCAGAGGCGAGGATATGCAGGTTGACAGTCCTACGCTTGTGGGGGCGCAGGCGGCAAATGAGCTGCTTGACATTGGAAATGTGAAGGCGTCGTTTGTCTTAACGAAGTACAATGGTAAAATATATGTCAGCGCCCGTGCCATTGACGAATTAAATGTACAGATTATTATGGAACGTTTGGGCGGCGGCGGTCATATTAACACGGCCGGAGCGCAGTTTGATCATACGGATATGGAAAAAGCCATTGAGGTATTGAAAGAAACCATTAATGTAATGATAGAAGAAGGAGATATTTAAAATGAAAATAATATTATTAGAAGATGTAAAAACTCTTGGGAAAAAAGGCGAGATCGTAAATGTGAATGACGGATATGCAAGGAACTTTATCTTTCCAAAGAAGCTTGGAATAGAAGCAAACGCGAAAAATCTGAACGACTTAAAGCTTCAGAATGCCAATAAAGAGAAACTTGCGAAAGAAGCTCTTGAAGCGGCAAAGGAATTTGCTGCGAAGCTGGAAGCGGGCAAGGTAGAGCTGAAAATAAAAACCGGCGAAGGCGGGAGGGCGTTCGGCTCTGTTTCCACAAAAGAGATTGCGGCAGAAGTAAAGAATCAGATGGGATATGATATTGATAAAAAGAAAATCCAGCTAAAAGACGGGATCAAATCACTTGGAACATTTACCGTTCCGGTGAAACTACATCCAAAGGTAACCGCTGAATTGAAGGTAATTGTAACAGAAAGCTAGGAGGAGCATTAGATGGACGAGGCACTCATAAAAAGAGTTCCGCCGCATAGTATTGAAGCAGAGCAGTCGGTAGTCGGAGCCATGCTGATGGATAAGGATGCGATTATGACTGCGGCGGAAATTATCAGCGGCGAGGATTTTTACCAAACTGCATACGGCGTGATATTTGATTCTGTGGTGGAGCTTTTTAATGAAGGTAAGCCGGTGGATTTGATTACGCTGCAGGAGCGTCTGAAAGAGAAGGACGTTCCTGCGGAGATAGCAAGCCTTGAATTTGTGCGGGAGCTTGTGACGGCAGTGCCGACTTCTGCTAATGTGAAATACTATGCGGAGATTGTGGCGGACAAATCTATGCTGCGGCGTCTTATTAAATTGAATGAAGAAATTGCCAATACCTGCTATCTTGCAAAGGAGCCTACGGAGGCAGTGTTGGAAATGACGGAGAAGAGGGTATTTGAGCTGGTTCAAAGAAGAAACAGCGGTGACTTTGTACCCATTAAGCAGGTGGTGCTGAATGCATTAGAGAAGATAGAGATGGCATCCAAAAATAAGGGAACCGTTACGGGGATTCCGACAGGTTTTTTGGATTTGGATTATAAAATGTCAGGACTGCAGCCGTCAGATCTGATTTTGGTTGCGGCAAGACCGTCTATGGGAAAGACTGCGTTTGTACTTAATATTGCGCAATATGTGGCGTTCAGGGCGAAGAAAACCGTGGCGGTTTTTAGTTTGGAGATGTCGAAGGAGCAGCTTGTGAACCGTTTATTTTCTTTGGAGTCTCAGGTGGACGCGCAGCTTCTTCGGACGGGCAGTCTAAAGGATGCGGATTGGGAGAAGCTGATAGAAGGCGCGGGAGTTATTGGAAAATCCAATATGATTATTGATGATACGCCGGGAATTTCTATCTCCGAGCTGCGTTCAAAGTGCAGAAAGTGCAAGTTGGAGCAGGGACTTGACCTGATTATTATTGACTATTTGCAGCTAATGACGGGAGGAGTCGGCAGACGAAGTGAATCCAGGCAGCAGGAGATATCCGATATATCACGCTCGCTGAAAGGGCTTGCCAGAGAGCTGAATGTGCCTGTTATAGCGCTTTCCCAGTTAAGCCGTGCGGTAGAGCAGCGTCCGGATCACAGACCGATGATGTCGGATTTAAGAGAGTCTGGAGCTATTGAGCAGGATGCGGATGTGGTAATGTTCATTTATCGTGATGATTATTATAATAAGGACTCTGACATGAAAGGCGTGGCTGAGATTATTATTGGAAAACAGAGAAATGGACCGATTGGTACGGTCAATCTGACATGGCTTCCAAATTATACGAAATTTGCAAACTATGCAAAGGCTGAATAGATGGAGGGTGAGGGCATGACGCAGGTCATGCCCTTTTGCAAAAATGGGGACGTGGGAAATGGAAGATCCTAAGCGTCCCCTTATAGTTTAAAGTTCTCCAGATCGGAAGAGCGTCGTGTAGGGAAAGAGTGTGTCAGTACGTGTAG
>CANAZK010000012.1 GCA_947366105.1 uncultured Lachnospiraceae bacterium
AAATCCGAAGGCAGCCCGTCAATACTGCAAGTTTCAGGCTGTTATTTGTTTTGAGTGCCTCTCCAAGGAGACTTCGGATCAGGGAATGCATCTGGTCATAATATCCATTTGCATGAGCTTTTGCCAATGGTACATCATATTCGTCAATCAGCAAGATAACTTTTGTACCATGATGCTTTTCCAACAATTCCGACAACACTCTCAGACTATCACCAAATATGGCCTCCGTCATATGATCATCCAAAAGTTTCCGATAATTCGCTTTATCCTGTTCATTCAATGCGTCGCTGTCTAAAAGGTAATACACGTTCGATGCTGTCCTTCTCACAAGTAGAGCCGCCCTTTCAAATGCTGTCTCAAAATTAAGTGCATCAATTCCTTTCAGGGAAATGGATACAACTGGATATTTCCCCATATATTCTTTACAAAGCACAGTATCTTTTGATATATTCAGTCCATTAAAAATGCTTTTATCTCCATCCAGCGAAAAAAAATGTTCCAACATATTCATATTCAGCGATTTTCCGAATCTCCTTGGACGGGTAAACAGATTTACCGCTCCCCAATTATGAAGTAAATCCGCAATAAGTCCTGTTTTATCTACATAGTAAAAATCTTCTTTTATCATCTCTTCAAAATTTTCAATCCCAATCGGAAGTTTCTTCTTTCGCATCTCCATCTCTTTCCACACTCCTTCCATCATTTTCAAGCTATTTCCTGCCTTAGATTGTTAAATACATTATAGCAACTACGCAGCGGCATTTCCATAAAAACCTTCCGGCTGTTACTGTTCATTTCGTGACCAGTAACTTTCAACTCTCATTGTTTCACCGCCTTCAACCTCCACTATAAGTGCTCCATTTTCCTGTGTGGAACAGATTTTACTTCCAACATCTACAAGCCTTTCTATTGTCTCCTGATGCGGATGCCCGTACCGGTTTTCTCGTCCTGCTGAAATAAACGCATACGCAGGCATGACCTGTCGGACAAATTGTTCAGATGATGAATTCTTCGAGCCATGATGCGCCACTTTCAAGATCTCCCATGTACAATCCCAGTATTGTTTCTCCAACTGCTCTATAAGCTGTTCTTCCCCTTCTCCCTCCACATCCCCGGTCAGAAGCATATCGAACTCTCCGAACTTCACTGCCAATACCATAGATGCCACGTTCCCCGATTCGTATTCTCCTTCTGGATCCCGTCCCTCAGATTTTCCATTCTCCGTCTCCGCTCCTAGATTCCCCGGCTGTATACATGTAACCGCCATTTTCCCTTCCCGGATACTCTGTCCCGCTTCCATCACAGCTACACGGACTCCATAGTCTTTCGCCTTCTCTGCCAGCCCTGCCAGCGCCTCATCCCACACCTCCTCTACCGGCAGCACCAGCGTCCCGATCTTTACACCAATACTCTGTCTCTCAATCAGCTCTTCTACTCCATTTATATGATCACTATCCCCATGAGAAATCAACACATAATCAATTATTCCCACTCCCCGGGATTTTAGAAATGATTCCAGCCTGTATTGTCCCGCCTTTTTGACATCGCTGCTCCCGCCATCCACCAAATAGGTACCGCCCTTTGGACCTTTCATGAAGATTCCGTCCCCCTGGCCCACATCCAACACCACGACTGAAAGCTTCCCCGCCTCTCCAAAACGAACCGTCAGAATCATAATTCCCACTGCCCACAGGAGAATCACCGCCCAACCTGCTTTTTGTTTTCTGTGACCCCTTTTCTTCCCGCATTTTGTCACTAATAAACTTTGATTCCTTTGTTCCTCACATTTCTTCTTTAATAATATATATCTCCATATAAACAACCCCAAAAACAAAATTCCATAATATACCCCCATCTGCCACATAGCAGGTCTTCCGATCACAAGCCTTGCTCCCGGCAGACGAAGCATTATCTCACAGCTCATTTTATAAATCCACAAAATTTTGCTACATATCCGAAACAGTAAAACAGATAGAGGAACAACCCACGGTGCAAATAAGCTTCCTGCCATTCCAAAGAATAATAAGGCAGACATCAGCGGGATTACAAAAAGATTCAAAAGAATTGAATAGAGCGGAAATTCAAAGAAATAATAGAGCAGAATCGGAAGGATGACCAAATTAATACCCATGCTCGCCACCAGCCCCTGTGAAATCACTTTCCATACATGTTCCCAGGCTCCGATCAGATACACAGACAGATTCCCATTACATGCTGCCGGCACAAAGATTCCTTCCTGCAACGCCGGCACTACAGTAAGGATTGCGAACACTGCCCCAAAGGACAGCCAGAATCCTCCGTCATACAGGCTGAGCGGCCGCCACAGCAGCACTATAACCGCCGCAGACGAAAGCACTGTCGGTGCATCGTAACGCCGTCCTGTCATTTCTGCTCCCACCCGAAACAGAAACATGATAAGCGCCCGCACCGCAGATACTGTAAGCCCAATCATAAGAATATATAACACTAGAAACAGGATTCCGCATGCCCCGCCAATCGTGTAAGAACCGGTCAGCCTTCTTAATATCTGATAGATCCCGATTCCGATAAAGGAAAGATGGAGGCCAGAGATCGCAAGCAGATGCCCGATTCCGTTAATCTGGTATAACTCCAACCGTTCCCTGTCAAGTCTGCTTCTGTCTCCAAGCATAATGGCACTCAGCATTCCGCCGTCTCTTTCACCAAGCGTATGTATAAGAATTGCGCTCCACTGTTCACGGAGCGTTGCAAGGCATTCCCTGATTCTCCATTCATCCTTTGAAATCACCTCTGTATGATCCGCAAAGACTGCAAAAGAGATTCCCTGCTTTTCATAATAAAACTTTTGATTATAATTTCCCGGATTTCGCGGGGCGTCAAACAGACTGACCTTTCCTTGTGTTTTTACCGTATTTCCAAGGGAAACCGAAACAAACTCTTTATCGTACACGATCATATTAAATTGTAAATCATTGTTATTTTGACGCGTTATTCCCGCATCTTTGATATATAAGATTTGATAATCCTGACGTATCTCTCTCCGATACACCTGACCGGCAGCCGATATGCTGCCGCCGTCCTCTCCTGCGGCGGGAGCGGGACATCTCCCGCGCAATCCCGCTGCCGCCAACAGAATCTGTATTATGATAATTAGAATGCAGACCATTCCAAGAGGTCTTTTCCTCATATTTATTCATGCTCTACTAATTCAATACTGCGGTCAAAAGGCTCCGCAAGACTGATACTCCCCTGGAATTTTACTGTTGATTCTCCCTCCACCGCAATCTGTACCCGGCTTACGCTGCAATTGCTGATAATTGAATCTACAATTCCATGAATAACAATTTCCGGCTTGGCTTCATAAGAATGTGTGAGAAATTTTTCATCAAAATTCACATAACATATGCCGTCTTTCACCGATACGCTCAATATTTTCGTGTCAGGAGACAAAACAGGCTTCAGATCATTTGTCTGAGGTCCCTTTATCAATTGTTCAACAATACGCTTCTCCATAGAAACATTTCCAAAAAACCGGACGTCCACTTTTTCGGAAACCAGCTTCTCTCCGCTTTTATCCGCGAAAAACAAAGTAAGCGTTGCTTTCTGCAATGATTTCAGAGCCGTACCGGTATTCCTTACAAAGGAATCTTTTCCCATATACCCTATTATCTGCCCGTTTTTTGCAGTCAAAGGCTTCTCTCCCACGTAGATATCCACCATCTCCACTCCCGGAATCTGTGTCAGGGATTGTACAAGAGCCGCCCTTAAAAGTACCTCCTCTACTTCGTCTGTCTCGCTGTATTTTTCATTCATATAAAGATGAAGCTTGTTTTTATCGAGGGCAAAACCCACAGCCTCCACGCCATTGGGAAAAGCGGATTTTATATCCACCGATTCCGGAGGTTCTGAAAGCTTATCCAGCATTGTCTGCACGGCTTTTTCCGGATCCTCCCCCTCCATTACATATTCCTCGCGCACAAGTCCGGTTCCCTCTCCGTTAATATAAAACAAAAATGGACCTTTCTTATACTCTTCATCTTTTGACCGGCACCCGGCCATGAGCAGAATAAGTAAAAATCCTGCCAAATATACGCTTCTATGACTTTTCATCCTATCCTCTCCTAAACAACATAAGTAAGTGGAACCCGGATCGTAAATGTTGAACCCTCGCCCTCATCGCTGTATACTTTAATGGCTCCCCGGTGCATAATAATTGCGCTTCGTGCAATCGCGAGACCTAGACCGGTTCCTCCCATTTCTCTTGAGTGGGATTTATCTACACGGTAAAAACGTTCAAAAATATTTTCCGCGTCTTCTTTTGGAATACCGATACCGGAATCCGCCACCTTCACATAGAAATACTTATGATCCGCATTCAATGAAACATGCACCCAGCCGTTCTCCTTATTATACTTTATTGCGTTCTCCACCAAATTGGAAAACGCCAGCGACATCTTCACTTCATCTATCTCCGCTGTCACCGGACGGAACGTTTCAAATACAAGCTCAATGTTCCGCTGCGCCGCAATAGGTCTTAACCGTTTCAATATATGTTCTACCAGCTCATTAATATTTTCCTGTTGTATATTCAGGTTTGCAGACGTCTTATCCATCTTGACCAAAGAAAGCAGATCATTAATAATCTTGCTCTCACGCTCAATCTCCTCTGCAATATCGCCCATAAACTCCTTGTAAAGCTCCACAGGCACATCATCCTGCGCAAGCAGTGAGTCTGACAGCACTTTCATTGAAGTCAGCGGCGTTTTCAGCTCATGTGACACATTTGATACAAATTCTTTCCTGGAGTCGTCTACCGCTCTCATTCTGACAAGCATCTTATTAAACGCATCTGAAATTAAAGCGGTCTCGGTATATGCCATCTCATGCAGATTCTCAGATTCAAAGCCCTCGTTTACTGCTTCAATCGCCTTTGTAATTCTCGCGAACGGGTACACCATAAGTTTGGACAACACGACGGCAATGAGAAAAATGAAAACCGCCATTGTTCCTACAAGCACGTCCGCCATATGCTTCAACGCTTTCTGACTGTCCATATACAAATCTGTAGAAACGCTCATCAAAATGACGCCGATCACCTTTTTACCTTCCTTCACAGGCGTTGTCACCTCAATATAACTGTTTGCCTCGTCATAAATCGTCGTACTTTTCCCTTTATAACATCGGATAACATCCTCCGATACAACCGTCTTGCCTTCATCCAGTTCATAAGTGTCTTTGATAATTCTGAATTCATCGTTAATAATTAGAATACGGCCGTTGTAAACATTAGAAAGCTGGACAATCTCAGCATTGATCACTTCAGATTTGGTATCAGCAATATAATTATAATTTTTCAACTGATTTGATAGAATTGTACACTGATTTTGTATTTCGGCAACATTTGCCGCTACGCTTTTATCCACATGACTGTTGAGAATTGCCGCTTTCAAAATCAAACAAGGCACAACCCCCACAGCCGTAAGCAGCACAAGAATGCGCAGACGCAGACTTGTGACTAATTTGCTCTTAAGCTTTTCCTTAACCTCTAAAATAGTAACCAACTCCCCACTTTGTATATACATACTTCGGTTCACTCGGATTCGGCTCTATCTTCTCGCGAAGTCTTCTGACATGAACATCCACAGTCCTTGCGTCCCCCGGATATTCATAGCCCCACACAATATTAAGAAGTTCCTCTCTGCTGTATACCTTATCCGGATTCATCGCCAAAAGCTCAAGAAGATCAAACTCCTTCGCCGTCAGGTTGATTTCCCTTTCCTCTACATAAACCCTCCTGCTCTGACGGTCAAGCTTCATATCCCCTTTCAAAAAAAGAATATGATTTTCTTTCTGTCTGTCTCTTTTGCCCGTACGTCTCATAATCGCCTTGATTCGAGCTTTCACTTCCAAAATATTAAACGGTTTCGTTATGTAATCATCCGCCCCATACTCCAGCCCCAGAATCTTATCCATATCATCGTTCTTTGCCGTAAGCATAATTACAGGCACATCGGAGAATTCACGTATCATCTGACATACTTCAAAACCCGTGTACTTCGGAAGCATTACATCCAAGAGAATCAGGTCGTATATCTTTTCCTTCACCATGTTCAGCGCTTCCTCTCCGTCATAGGCACAGTCTACCTCCATATTATCCTGCTCCAGACTGAACCGTATTCCCTTTACGATAAGCTTCTCATCATCTACGATTAAAACCTTTTTCCCCATATATGTCTCCCTTATTTCACTCTAATATCTTCTTTTATTTTATTGAATACGCCGCTTTTAATTCCCTCGATTTTCATAATATCCTCAATCGAACGGAACGCTCCGTTTTCCTCTCTGTACCGTATAATGCTCTCCGCCTTTGACTCTCCGATTCCCGTAAGCGTCATCAGCTCCTCTTTCGCAGCGGTGTTCAGATTCACTTTACCGGCATCTCCCGGCATCCGTCCTTCCATGCCCGCAGAATTTTCCGATTCCTCTTTTCTTGTTTCTTCTTTAGAGGGAACATAAATTCGTTCCCCGTCTTCCGTAAGCTCCGCCTGATTCAGATACGTCTCGTCTGCCTCGGATGTCATGCCTCCCGCAGCTTCAACAGCCTCGTAAACGCGGCTTCCCTGCTTCAGCTCATATACTCCCGGCGCAAAAACCGCACCGCATACATAAACAAACTGAGTTCCAACCTCTTTAAGCTCCTTACCGCTCCCGGCATATTCCTGAAGTTCTTCCTTCTCTTTTGTATCTTCTTCTGTTGCTTCCTTAAGCGTAAATGTCTCTTTTTCTCTACATCCGCAGCATAAACACAGTACAATGCATATTCCCAAACAACACATTTTTCTTATTATGTCCCGCATAAATTCCTCCTTGTAATTCTTTCGTTAAATTACAATACCCCTCTATGCATAGACATAATTATTGTAACGAATTTCAGGTTAAAATGCAACTACTTCCATTGGAAGATTCCGACCCCCGCAAGCGCAATTGCCATGCCGATTACCTTTCTCCATTCAAGCGGCTGCTTATCCACTCCGAAAAGTCCCATAAGTTCGATTACATAAGCCACGATAAGCTGTGCAATTACAATGAGAAGCGCCGCCTTGGCAGGTCCGAGCATCTCCATACTCTTAATAACAGTCCATGTAATACCGGCGCCGATCACACCCCCTAAAAGCACATATTTTGGATGTACTTCGGCAATTGCGGCAATGCTGTCTCTTCCGGCGATAAACCATGCTGCCGCACAGACCAAAAATGCCGTAAGCTGAACCCAGCCGTTTGACACCCACATTCCCGTTGTTTTCGTAACCTGCGTGTTGAATACTCCCTGCACGCTCATAAGCGCTCCCGATATAAGCGCAATAATAAATCCAATCATTGGTATTCCTCCTTAGAAAATTTTCCTAACATAAGAATACCCAATAATTGGATTTTTATTCCTGATTTACGCTCTCAAAGCCATCTTAAGTTTTTCAATCATCTCGTCCACATGCTCTTTTGTAATCACAAGCGGAGGCAGCATGCGGAGAACATTCCCTCCTGCCGAAATAACAATCAAGCCTTCCCGCTGTGCGTTGGCAATGACTTCTCCCACCGGTCTTTCCAAAGCCAGTCCCTGCATCAGACCCTTTCCACGCCTAGCCGCCACAGTATCACATTCCTGTACCAGTCCATCTAATTCGGCTTCAAAATAAGCGCTGATTTCCTTTACATGGTCTAGAATCTTCTCCTCCTCAAAGATATCAAGAACTGCGCTTACCGCCGCGCATGCAAACGGATTGCCGCCATAGGTTGTTCCGTGGTCTCCCGGCTTTAACGAATATTGGGCAGCTTTCTCCGTCATGGCAAACGCCCCCACAGGCACGCCGTTTCCGACAGCCTTTGCAATACACATAATATCAGGCCGAATACCGTAATCCTGCCATGCAAACATAGAACCCGTTCTTCCCATGCCGCACTGAATTTCATCTAAGATAAGTAAAATATCCTCTCTGTCACAAAGCTCTCTTACACCTTTTAAGAAATCAGGGTCAACCGGATAAATTCCGCCTTCTCCCTGAATAGTCTCCATGATAATTGCACAAGTCTTATCCGTTACCTGCGCTTTTACACTCTCAATATCATTATATTCCGCAAACCTTACTCCTTTAATAAGCGGTTCAAACGGCGTCCGATAATCCTCCGTACCCGTCACAGATACGGCTCCCATGCTTCTTCCATGAAAGGAACGGTTCATTGCAATAAATTCATATTTTCCCGATTCCTTTGCATATGCATATTTTCTTGCAGCTTTCAGCGCGCCTTCAATGGCTTCCGTTCCGCTGTTTGTAAAAAATACCCGGTCCATCTGCGCTGCTTTTTTTAATTTCTCCGCCGCGTCTGCAATCGGCGCCGTGTAGAATAAGTTAGATACATGCAGAAGCTTATCCACCTGCTCTTTTAACGCCTTCTTATATCTCTCATGACTGTATCCAAGCGAGCACACCCCAATGCCCGCCGCAAAGTCCAAATATTTCTTACCATTTACATCGCAGAGATATACGCCCTCTCCTTTATCAAGTATAATCTGATAACGGTTGTAAGTATGCAAAAGAGCCTGCTCCGCTTTTTCAATATAATTATTCTCCATGATAAAACCTGCTTCCATCGTTCTTCAAAATCGCTGTTCCAATACCTTTATGCGTAAAGATTTCAAGCAGAAGGCAGTGGGGAATACGTCCGTCCAAAATATGAACTCTCTCCACGCCGTTCTCAATAGCTTCAATACAATTCTGAAGCTTTGGAATCATTCCTCCGCTGATACTTCCATCCGCAATAAGACCTTTCGCTTCATCAACGGTAATTTCCGCAATAATCGTATCCGGGTCAGACGAATCTCTGTACACCCCTTCGATATCGCTTAAAAATGCAAGCTTCTCTGCGCCTACTGCCTTTGCGATAGCGCTTGCCGCATCATCCGCATTGATATTATATGTATTATATTCATCATCAAGTCCCACGGAGCATACGATCGGAAGAAAGTCTTTCTCCAATAAATCATATAAAACCGAGGCATTGACGTCTTTCACATCCCCGACAAAACCAATGTCCTCGCCGTCTGTATACTTCTTGTCTACTTTCAGAAGCGCGCCGTCCTTGCCGCTGATACCGATCGCCCTTACACCGAGGGACTCCACAAGCTGTACAAGACTTTTATTCACCCTCCCCAAAACCATCTCGGCAATCTCCATTGTCTCAGCGTCCGTCACACGAAGCCCGTTCTTAAACTCCGGCTCCTTTCCGGCTTTCTCCACCCACTTATTGATATCTTTTCCGCCGCCGTGAACGATAATCGGCTTAAATCCAACCAGTTTCAAAAGTGTCACGTCTTCAATTACATTTCTTTTTAATTCCTCATCGAGCATAGCGCTTCCGCCGTATTTTACAACGATGATTTTACGGTTAAATCTTTGGATATAAGGGAGAGCCTCGATAAGCACCTCCGCCTTGTCCAAATATTTCTGCATATTGGCTTTCATATTACTCCTTCTCTCCAATCTCATGACTGCATTCCTCCAAAGTTTCCCCTATGAGCGATAGTCTGCGTTAATCTCAATATATCCGTGGGTCAAATCGCAGCCCCATGCCGTTGCTTTCGCATCGCCCATCTTCACGTCCGCTGTTGCGGCGACTTCCGGCTGTGATAAAATCTCTGTCGCCTTCTCTTCGCTGAAATCAAGCGCCACGCCGTTTTCGGCAATCTGAATCTTACCCGCCCTGCTTTCAAAGAATAAGTCTACCTTCTCCGGGTCAAACTGTGCCCCGGAATATCCCATAGCACAGATAATGCGTCCCCAGTTGGCGTCATGTCCTGCAATGGCTGTCTTTGTAAGATTGGAACATGCAATGGCCTTACTCAATTTTACTGCCGCCTCCTTTGATTCGGCGCCGATAACGTTCACTTCAAATAATGCCGTCGCTCCTTCGCCGTCCCCCGCAATCTTTTTCGCAAGATATTCATTGACTGTATGAAGCGCCTCTGCAAATCTGAAGTAGTCTTTGGATCCCTCTGCAATCTCCTCATTCTCCGCCATACCGTTTGCCATAACAAGCACCGTATCGTTTGTGGATGTATCTCCGTCTACAGAAATCATATTATATGTATCATTCACATCTTCGCTTAATGCCTTCTGAAGCGCAGATTTTGAAATGACTGCATCTGTTGTTATAAAGCTCAGCATAGTACACATATTCGGATGAATCATACCGGAACCCTTCGCCATGCCGCCTATCGTAACCGTTTTCCCCCCGGCCTCAATCTCTACGGCAATCTCTTTCTCGCATGTATCGGTTGTCATGATGGCCTTTGCCGCCGCAGTTCCGGCTTCAAGAGTATCTGCCTTAGCTTTTGCAAGCATTGCCACTCCGTTTTGGATTCTGTCAATCGGAAGCTGTCTGCCGATAACGCCGGTGGAACCTAACAGAACGCTGTCCGCCGGAATGGAAAACTCCCTTGCAGCCGCATCTGCCGTGTCTTTGCAGTAACCATATCCTTCCTGTCCCGTGCATGCATTGGCAATCCCTGAGTTCACAATAACTGCCTGTACAAACGGGCTTTCCTTTACAATTTTCTGATCCCATGTAACCGGTGCAGCCTTAGCCACATTTGTTGTAAATGTTCCTGCCGCTACACACGGTTTCCGGCTGTACACCGCCGCCATATCCGTACGGTTCTTATACTTAATTTCTGCCGCTACGCCTGCTGCCTCAAATCCTTTCGCCGCGGTTACCCCGCCTTGAATCCTTTTCATACGCTTCTTCTCCTTCTATTTATTAAATGCTGTAATATTTGCTTCATTCAACGTAAAATCATAATAATTCAAATCTCGCCTCTTCGTCCAGCCGATTTCGTTCCAAAAGGCATTCCCGATATCGTTTTCCGTAAATGCGATGAGACAGACCTTGTTAATCTCCTCTTCCTTAAGGGCTTCCATTGCCCTCACAACCATAGACTTGCCGATTCCATGCATACGGTAAGCAGGATCCACGCATACGTGGTAAAAGCTCCCTCTCCTTCCGTCATGACCGCAGAGAATACTTCCAACGATTTTCCCGTCCTCCTCCGCCACAATACTTGTTGCAGGATTGCGTCTTAAGAACCTTTCAACCCCCTCCTTGGAATCATCCATGCTCCGTATTCCAAAACCCTTTATTTTCTTCCAAAGGGCAAATACTTCATCGTAATCCTCAATTGTCATCACTCGTATCATATGATTTCTCCTGATATTTTCTATAATTATAGAATCTTATACGGTTACGGAAACATCGGAACAAGATTCAGTCCTTCTGTCTCCGGCAGACCAAACATTAAGTTCATGTTCTGTACAGCCTGTCCCGCCGCGCCTTTTACTAAATTGTCCATAGCCCCCATCATAATGATGCGGTTTGTTCTTGGGTCAATCTTGAAGTTCACGTCTACATAATTACTTCCCTCTACCCATTTTGTCTGCGGACACACATCCTTATCAAGCACACGGACAAATTTCTCATTGTCATAATATTTATCGTATACCGCCTTGATTGCTTCGTAATTTGTTTCCTTCTTAAGGGAAGCGTACGCCGTCACAAGAATTCCACGATTCATAGGTACAAGGTGCGGTGTGAAATTGATAGTCGTGTTCTCGCCTGACGCATACCCTAACTGCTCTTCAATCTCCGGCGTATGTCTGTGTCCCGCCACACCGTAAGCTTTTATATTTTCATTCACTTCACAATAAAGATTGTCCGTCTTGGCTCCTCTTCCTGCGCCCGATGTACCTGATTTTGCATCGATAATAATTGTATTCATGTCAATCAGACCTTCTTTGGCAAGGGGATAGACGGATAAAAATGAACATGTAGGATAGCAGCCCGGATTGGCAATAAGTCTTGCATTTCTAATTGCTTCCCTGTTCACTTCACATAAGCCGTAGACTGCTTCTTCTATAAACTGCGGCGCCGGATGCTTAATTTTATACCATTCTTCATAAATATTCACATCTTTAATACGAAAATCCGCACTTAAATCCACAATCTTTACCTTGGATAATATCTCCTCACTCACAAGAGATGCACATAAGCCCTGCGGTGTTGCCGTGAATATCACATCCACTTCATCCGCCAACGCCTCCATATTATCATCCATGCAGACCGCATCCACAATCTGAAACATATTCCGGTAAACGTCTGCATACCTCTTATCTATATAGCTTCTGGAGCCGTACCATTTGATTTCCACATCCTTGTGCCCCATTAATATTCTTACAAGTTCCCCTCCCGCATAGCCGGTGGAACCTATGATTCCTGCTTTAATCATCTATGTACCCGCCTTTCAAAATATGCATTCTGCTTTATTTTACACCCTCATACAGATTTGTCAAGTAGTCCTTTTCATTTTTATGCATATTATTCATTATTTATGTAATATTATGCACTTATTTACTGGTTTTTGCAAATATTCAAATTTTGTATTGCATATTTATGCTTTATGGTGTATATTATCATTGTTGAATCTGTGAAAATATTGTTAGGAGGCATTTTAATATGAAAGAAAAAGTAGTTTTAGCATACTCAGGAGGACTTGATACTACGGCTATCATCCCATGGTTAAAAGAAAATTTTGATTATGAAGTTATCTGCTGCTGCATCGACTGTGGTCAAGGCGAAGAATTAGACGGTTTGGAAGAAAGAGCCAAATTATCAGGCGCTTCCAAATTATATATCGAAAATATCATCGACGAGTTCTGTAATGATTATATCGTTCCATGCGTGCAGGCAAACGCTGTATACGAGAATAAATATCTCCTTGGAACATCCATGGCGCGCCCTGGAATTGCAAAAAAATTAGTTGAGGTTGCAAGAAAAGAAGGCGCAACAGCTATCTGCCACGGCGCAACAGGCAAGGGAAACGATCAAATCCGTTTTGAACTTGGCATCAAAGCCCTTGCTCCTGACATTAAAATTATTGCACCTTGGAGAATGACAGACATTTGGACTATGCAGTCCCGTGAAGATGAGATTGAATACTGCAGGCAGCACGGCATTGATTTACCGTTTGATGCAAGCCACAGCTACAGCCGCGACCGTAACTTATGGCACATCAGTCATGAGGGGCTTGAGCTGGAGGATCCTGCACAGGAACCGAATTTTGACCACCTATTAGTTCTTGGCGTGACACCTGAAAAGGCTCCGGATCAGGGTGAATATGTAACGATGACGTTTGAAAAAGGAGTTCCTGTCAGTATAAACGGTGAAAAACTGAAAGTATCGGAAATCATCACAAAATTGAATGAACTTGGCGGAAAACACGGCGTCGGTATCTGCGATATCGTGGAGAACCGTGTAGTAGGAATGAAATCACGCGGCGTATACGAGACTCCGGGCGGAACAATTCTTATGGAGGCCCACCAGCAGTTGGAGGAACTTGTATTAGACCGGGCTACATATGAAGTGAAAAAAGACATGGGTAACAAGCTTGCTCAGATTGTATACGAAGGTAAATGGTTCACTCCGCTTCGCGAGGCTGTCCAGGCATTTATCGAGTCTACGCAGGAATATGTGACAGGAGAGGTAAAATTCAAGCTCTATAAAGGCAACATTATCAAAGCCGGAACAACTTCTCCATACTCCTTATACAGCGAATCACTGGCAAGCTTCACAACGGGCGAATTATACGACCATCACGATGCAGACGGATTCATCAATCTTTTCGGACTTCCGCTTAAGGTCCGCGCGCTGAAAATGGCGGAGGCTGAAAAATAATTATAAAAAATTCCCTCTTACGGAATTTACCGTAAAAAAGGTTCACCGGAAAGCAGACTTCATCAACTGAACGCTTTCCGGCGGCCTTTTTATTTCATCTTTATATATCTTTCTACGGAAGTATAATCCGCATAAACTGCATGAATTGGGATTCCTCATTCATACTGCCCGCAAGTTCCTGTATATTCACAGTGACACTGGTCGTAACGGCATCTCCATACACTGGTTCTGCAGCATATTTCTCATATATATTGACCGCCTCCTCCTTTACCTGCGCTTCACTGTAATAGGTTCCTCCCTCCAATTCTTCCATTGCCTTTTGGAGACTTAAATTCGGAACTACATCCACCTCTACTATATAGGAATATTCAGATTCACGTCTTGGAATTCCCACAGTATAATTGCAATTTGCCATTATTGTCTTTAACGCAGCCTCCACACGCATATTCTGTTCTTCAGAAAGTCCGATACCGTCTATTTCTTCAAACGCTTCCTCATACCATGCCATGACTTCTTCATCGGTCATTCCTGTATGTTCACAGTATCTGTCAATCTCTCCTTTGAACATTGCATCCATATACGCCTTCAAAAAGTCCTGCCTGTCAAATGCCCTGGCAATTATATTGTATGAGTTCATATACCCCGGAAGAGCTTTCTGCAGCAGTATAAGCATATCTTCCGAAGATACCTCCAGCTTGTCTCCAGATTTCTTTACTTCCACATACTCCCACGTCTCTTCTTTGTATACAGGATCTTCCAAAAGAGAAATGTCCTGTATCACAACATTTTTAAGCTCTGCCTGAAAATCCGCCGACTGCATATTTTCCGCATATGCAATATCTGCAGCTTCCAAAACGGCCTTCATATCCAACGGCTTAAAGTTCATTTTCACACGATATCCGTTTTCGCCGTTGCTTTCTGCCGCCTCCGCCTTAAACTCAACTTTTTTCAAAGCCGTTTGGAGCAGCTTAAGATATTCTTCCTTGGCATTCTCAGGAAACGCAATCGTAAACTCTTCCTGCCTTGATGCTGTCCCGGCGTCCAAAAGTTCTGTAAGTCTGTCATGATCCTCCTTTATCTCGGTAATCTCTTTACCGACCTGCTCCGTGACTTTTTCTGCATCACCGCACCCGGCAAAAAACAGCGCCGCCGCTATTGCCAGCATAAATGCCGCCGCTCTCTTTCTCATAAGTTATCCCTCCTTTAATCCTGTTAAGGATATATTACACTATAATGGAGGTAACTTACAATAGCTCTTACAGAAAATCCGGCAGCATTCCCTTTCGGATATAGTAGGTTTCTGTGTCATATTTTGTTGTAATCTCAACATGCAAACCGCGCTCTGTCGTCGATTTGATAAAATCATCGCCTATACGGAGGCCGTCAAGCACCTCCTGCATCTGCTCCGCTTCCGTCACCTTAATATTTTGTGCATCCGTATATGTGTTTTCGTTTTCCTCTCCCCGGAAGTCCTTAATGTCCATGCTTATTATATCCTCCGGCTTCAGTTCTCCCGGAACCTCAATATACTCCTCCAGCACGCGGATCATATCCGTAAATTCAGCATAAATCGGAAAATAAGTATCCCCGTCTCCTTTTTCGGAACATATAAGCTGCCCGATCACATTCCCGTCAGTAAATACGGATAAAGGCTGTGTTTCCATCTCGGCAATATATGCATCCATAATATTCTTCATCCTATCTATTGGGACTGGAACCACCGTGGTTTTTCCTAAGATATCCTTAAAGGAATAAGTGTGAAACGTTTCTTCTTCCATTTGGTCAAGTCCTAACACCTCTCTGCGGTATTCCTTCATTTGGAACAACCCCTCTATGCAGTCAAATAAAGTTTCCTCTTCTACCCAGTAACTTCTGTATACTGTTTTTCCATTTTTCAAATAGCAGGCAATCGTCACAAAGTTTTCGTCTCCTGAATCATGCTTTCCTACCCGGCCTATTCCGTCTTGGGCCGCTTCATAAATACCGTCAAAATCCTGAACTTTCCTTTTTGCCAATACATCTTTGTACCGCTCTCCGTCCCACCAGTAACCTCCGTACGGAGAAACGCCGTTCAACGAATAGGTGTCGATGGACATCGCCTCTAT
Source organism: uncultured Lachnospiraceae bacterium (assembly GCA_947366105.1). Lineage (GTDB taxonomy): Bacteria > Bacillota > Clostridia > Lachnospirales > Lachnospiraceae > Faecalimonas. The sequence continues at coordinate 15,864 of CANAZK010000012.1, forward strand.
CTCTTCCTTTTTCGGAAGGTATGAATTATATCCTGTTAAGTCAAAACGAATCACCGCACATATTGCAGCCGTAAGTAAAAGCGCCGCTCCCAGTGAGATTTTCTTTTTGAATATCATCTTAACATCCATTGAATAGATAAACTCGATTACGGCACACACTATAATAACAGCCAGAATACTTATAAAGAACAGCCACCCCGTACTCATTTCTCCCTGTGTATTATTTTGGCTGCTCACCGTAACTCCAAACAAAAGACCCGCCGTCACTGCAGCCAAAAACTTAATAACAGGCTCTGACTTCTTAAATGCCATCGCCTTTCCGGCTCCCTCTGCCGGACGAAATTTATATAGAATAAGCGCAGCTGCAGATGCTGCTAAAACAGCTATAACCGATATAATAATTGATGTTGTAATGCTGTCCCCTTGTCCGTACTTGTCGGCAATCACATAATATGCCATAATCGGAGACGCCGTCATCGCACGCTTCCCGTAAATATTGCCCATAAAGCCATACATTGCGCCCGTCGTCATATAAGTCTCGTAAGCCTGCAGCATAATATACTCTTTCAAGGCAATTACAGTCGGTCCATAGAACATCAGCACACAAACTCCCAATAATCCGGTGATGCTCTTTCCTGTGAGAATAATAGCAATAGATGTAACCGCATATATTAACAGGAAAAACAGGATATTGGCGCCGATTATCAAAAGAGCACTGCCAAAAACCTCCGGAACGGCAATACGATTAACAGCTCCCATTATCATATGCAAAATATAGCCGAGCACATATGGCGCCATAATCTGCAAAAGGCTGCTCACATAAGTCACAGCAAACCATTTCTCCCTTCTGACCGGAAGGCTGTTATAGAAATCCAGCTGTTTCTTGGAATGCAGATGAGAAAAAGAGGTAATACCGCTGATAATCGCTCCCATCACTATCAAAGGAGACATTTTTACATCGCCAAGTCCCATTATATCATGCTGAAACCAAATTTGGATTTCTTTGGCAGTCGAGTAGGCAAGCTGTCCCTCATATTGAATCATTGTGGAAATGGGAATAATAACAACAAACAGGGTGATAAACATCAGGAACATCCATACCCTCTTTTTTATATCTTCTTTCAATAATTTATAAAATGAAATTCTTGATGTCATATCCCTCTACCTCCATTTCACTAATAAATATTTCTTCCAACGACAGCGGAATACTCTCCATAAAGATCGGCTCTTTTTCCTCTACCCGGCTCATTATCTCTTCCCTTGTCCCCCGTGAAATAAAACTCAGAACCGAACCTCTCTTCTCATGCTGCAAAACCTCCAGTTCCGAAAGAAGTTTTTCCTCCATAACCGAGTTTTGAATCACACACTGTACTTTATGAATGTGGAATTTCATGTCCTCCAAATCCCTCGTGAAAAGAATCCCTCCCTTATGAAGCAGACCTACGGCGTCGCAGATGTCCTCCAGCTCCCTCAAATTGTGAGACGCAATAATCGGCGTAAACTCCCTGCTGAGCGTTTCTGACGCAAACAGACTTTTGACAGCCTGGCGCATAACCGGGTCAAGCCCGTCAAATGTTTCGTCACAGAGAAGATATTTCGTATTAGAGCAGACTCCAAGAAGCATGGAAACCTGCTTTTTCATTCCCTTGGAAAATGTACTTATTTTTCTCTCTTGTTCTATGTGGAATTTCTCCGCCAATTTATCAAACTGTTCTGCATTGAATTTCCTGTAAATCATCTTGTAATAATTCTTCATTGTCTTCGCAGTCGCATTCGGGAGAAAATACGCCGTATCAGACAGGAAACAGACTTCTTCCTTCACGGAGCTGTTTTCATATACCTCTTCGCCGTCAATCAGAATCTGACCCTTGTCCGGCTTCAAAACACCGCTCAGCAGTCTTAAAAATGTACTTTTCCCGGCGCCGTTACTGCCTACCAGTCCAAAAATCTGACATTCAGAAATCGTTGTACTGACAGAATCAACCGCCTTTATATTGTCAAATGTTTTCGTAAGTTCCCTTACCTCTATCATATCTGTCTCTCCCCTTTCCAGCAGTTTTCCAGCACCGCCTGACATTGAACCAACGTAATTCCAAGCGCTCTGCCTTCTTCCAAAAGCGTCGCCAGCTTTTCTATAAACGTATTTTTCTTCTGCTCAATCAGCACATCGCTTTCTGCCACGAAGTTCCCTCTTCCTTTCACAGGATAGATATACCCCTGCTGCTCCAGCACTGTATATGCTTTTTGTATGGTATTCGGATTAATAGACAACTCAACAGCAAGGGAGCGTACAGACGGCATTTGGCTTCCCGGAGGTAAAACTCCCTTTAAAATTAATGTTTGAAACCGCTCCACAACCTGTTCATAAATGGGAGCCCTATTGTGATAATCAATTGTAACCATGTCTTCTCCTTTCTCAAGTTCTAAGTGTACTATCATTATTAGTACACTTAGAATATAACATAATACAAGTACTGCGTCAAGATTTAGAAAACTGATTTTATCCCATCACTTCTTCTATTACGCGCATTGCATTTCCCGACCATATTTTATCAATCTGTCCTTCCGAGAAGCCGTCCTTCTGAAGCTGGTGACAGAGAATATCCATCTTTTCGCTTTTATCTATCTCAAGAGTTCCGTCACTGTAGTCAAACCCGTCAAAATCTGTTCCGACAGCCACCGCGTCGATTCCGGCCATATTTACCATATGCTTTATATGCCTTGCCAAATCCTCCCTCATCGCAATCATATCTTCCCTGACAAATCTAGGATAGAAATTCACTCCCGCCACGCCGCCTTTTTCTCCCAGCGCCTTTAACATCTCATCCGTCAGGTTCCTCGGATGAGCGCAAAGACTCCTTGCATTAGAGTGGGAAGCAACAATCGGCGCTTTGCTGAAACGGACCGCATCCCAGAATCCTCCGTCCGACATATGCGCCACGTCCACAAGCATTCCCAGCTCATTCATCCTCTCTATTACCTCAAATCCAAATGCTTTCAAGCCTTTTTGCATAATCTCTGCGTCCGTGCTGTTGGGAAAGCCCATACAGTTTTCAAAATTCCACATCAATGTTACCAGCCTGATTCCTTCACGGTAAAGCTCATCAAGCTTATGGATATCATGATTGATAATTCCCCCTTCTTCCAACGTAAGAACAGCAGAAATTTTCCCTGTTTCCTTATTATGCAGAATATCCTGTGCATTTAACGCTAACGCCATCTCCTTGGAACAGGCTCCCACCTCTTCCTTTATTCGCCGTATCATGCACATAGCACGTTCATAAAGCCGTTCATATTTATCCTCGCCCTGAAACTGTTTCAAATATATAAAATTTGCAAAAAACTGTGCCATTGTTCCTGCTTTTTTCATTCCTTCCAAGTTTACGCTGAAGGGATTCTCCCTGAGACTTTCTCCATTTTTGCTGTCTAATATTTTTCCGGCGGTGTCACAATGCATATCAATTAAATTCATATTTCCGTTCTCCTTGAATATTTTATAGTATTATAGTCTATTATATTGAAAAAAGGAATAATACTATGAAGCCTAAAATCGGAATCGTAGTCTGCGGACTTTACGAAAACAAACAATTTGTTACCAATACTTATATACAGTCTGTCCGTTACGCCGGCGGACTGCCGTTTCTCATTCCACTTGTAAAATCCAATACCGTGATCCGCGATTATATACAGCTCTGCGACGGTTTCCTTTTCTGCGGAGGCGCTGATATTACTCCCCTTCTCTTCGGGCAGGAGCCGGTAAACGGAATCGGAGAAACTAATATCACATTAGATATCTTCCAGATCCGGCTGATGAAAAACGTTCTGCAGGCAAAGAAACCCGTGCTTGCCATCTGCCGCGGCATACAGATTCTGAATGTGGCATGCGGCGGCACAATCTATCAGGATATCTCGTTAAAGCCCGGCGATACCCTGAACCATATGCAGCGCTCCGACTCCCGGAAAGACATCAGTCACAAAGTAACGGTAAAACCCGGAACCATTCTGCATCAGATTGCCGGAAGCGTTCTTTACACGAACAGTTTTCATCATCAGGTACTAGATATATTGGGAGACGGATTAATTGCGTCCGCCCATACTTCCGATGAAACCATTGAGGCTGTTGAAATGCCGGAACAGTCTTTTGTTGTCGGCGTGCAATGGCACCCTGAAGCAATGTACCGCACTTCCTCTACCATGCGTGAATTATTTTACAGATTTGTTCAGGCGGCATAACTCTTTGGTTCTGCCGCCTGTTTCTTAATTCTTCAGAATTGTCAAATATAAATTTATTTTTTTACTCAAACGGATACTTCACACCCCAGTCTGCTCTCAGCCTGTCCATCAGTTCCATCATAACGATCGTTTCTGCATGAGGCATCTCCTCACATTCCAGTTTGCCCTCGCGGATTGCTTTCATGGAGGCGCGCACCTGATACTCAAACCCGGTAATCTGCTCCGGAACTTTCATTTCTCTTACAAGCTTTCTGTCCTTGGTATATACCTTAATCATGCTGATATTATTAATATTTTCGGCAATAATATAGCCCTTTGTTCCGTAAATGATTCCATACTGTTCTGTTCCGGCAAGCATTCCGCTGTGAGCCGTCGCCAGTACGCCGTTATCATATTTCAAAATAACCACGTTCTGCTCATCGACTCCTGTTACTGTCTTCGTGCATGTGGAAATAACCTCTCTCACATCATTTCCGAGTATCATGCTGATAAATGTAAGAGGATAAATTCCCACATCCAAAAGCGCGCCGCCTGCAAGTTCCGGCTTCTGAAGCCTTTCCACATTCTTAATATCGTATCCTAGATTTGCGGTGACAGACGTAATCTCTCCAATCTCTCCCCCTTCAATAATTTCCTCCAGCATCCTCCTTGACGGCAGGTAACGGACCCATATTGCCTCTGTAATAAATACCTTCTTTTCCTCTGCGTATGTAATCAGTTCTCTTGCCTGGGCAGCATTAGCTGTAAATGCCTTCTCACACAACACCGGTTTCCCATGGGCAATACAAAGCTTTGCATGTTCAAAATGATGGGAATGCGGCGTAGCTATATAAACCAGTTCTACATCAGGGTCGCTTACAAGTTCCTCATAAGAACCGTATGCCTTTTGAATCCCGAACTCTTCCGCGAATTTTTCTGCCTTTTCTTTTCCTCTTGAAGCAACTGCAAAACAGACGGCATCATCCATGCGGTTCAATGTTCTTGCCATATTACGCGCGATATTTCCAGCTCCTAAAATTCCAATGTTCATATTCGTCCTCCTAATTTTTCTATTACAATGTTCTATTATTATAGCATATCTTTTCACATTTTCAGCCATACTAACCGTGTAAAATAAAATTTTATTTTAAGGAGGAAATTATCATGGCTGATATTTCTATTTTGGACTTACAGAATCTTCGTCACTTAATTGGCGGTTATTCCACAACACACTGTAAAATGACAGACTACGCGTCCCAGGCTCAGGATCCTGAGATTAAACAGCTGTTTCAGGACAGTGCAGACTGTGCAATGAAAAACAAGCAGGAATTAATGAAATTCTTATAGGAGGAGCAGATTATGGACGAAAAGACAATGGTATCAGACGCACTCGTAGGTGTAAACGGTGAGTTAAAAATGTTTGGGGATATGATTCCACAGACAGAAAACAAAGAGTTAAAACAATGCTTAAAGCAAATCCGTAACAGTTGTGAAATGTCACAGGAAAAACTCTATCATATCGCACGTGAAAAGAGCTATTATGTTCCTGCAGCTAAAGCAACCGAGGAAGAAAAGCAGCATGTAAAATCCATCTTATCCCAGGGAACAATGAGATAAATGTATAAACTCTAAACAGACGGCATAGGCCTCACAATTTCAGCAACAGTAAAGCCACAAGACATACTTTGCAAACAGCAGTGGCTAAACTGTTGCAAATTGTGGGCTTTTGCCGTTATTTTCATTGATTTTCCAGTCTCCGCTGTGATATAGTAGTCAGGAACGTCTGACGTGCAGACATACAAATGATTTTATTATACAAGGAGATTTACATAAATGAGTATTTTAAATGTTGAACACTTATCACACGGCTTCGGTGACCGAGCCATCTTCAACGATGTTTCCTTCCGTCTTTTAAAAGGAGAACATATCGGACTTGTAGGCGCAAACGGAGAAGGAAAGTCCACTTTCTTAAATATCGTTACCGGAAAACTTCAGCCAGATGAAGGTAAGATTGAATGGGCAAAAAATGTCCGCACAGGCTACCTTGACCAGCATACAGTTCTCGAAAAAGGCATGACTGTCCGCGATGTATTAAAATCCGCTTTTGCCTATTTATTTGAAATGGAAGAAAAAATGAATGAAATCTGTGACGCTCTCGGGTCCGCGGATGAACATGAAATGGAAGCTCTAATGGAGGAACTTGCCGTCATTCAGGACACACTTACGCTTCATGATTTCTATATTATTGACGCCAAAGTGGAAGAAGTCGCCCGTGCACTCGGACTTTTGGATATCGGACTTGACCGTGATGTGACAGACTTAAGCGGCGGACAAAGGACTAAAGTCCTGCTCGCCAAGCTTCTATTGGAAAAACCTGACATTCTGCTTCTCGACGAGCCGACCAATTACCTTGATGAAGAACATATTGTATGGCTCAAACGCTATTTAATTGACTATGAAAATGCTTTTATCCTGATATCACATGATATCCCGTTTTTAAATGACGTAATCAATATTATTTATCACATGGAAAATCAGGAACTGACCCGCTATGTAGGCGATTACGACCATTTCCAAACAGTTTACAAAGTCAAAAAAGCCCAGTTAGAAGCCGCATATAAACGACAGCAGCAGGAAATCAGCGAGTTAAAAGATTTTGTCGCCAGAAATAAAGCACGTGTTTCCACACGAAATATGGCAATGTCCCGTCAGAAAAAACTGGACAAAATGGATATGATTGAACTGGCAGCAGAAAAGCCAAAACCAGAATTCAACTTCAAAACAGGACGCACGCCGGGCAGATACATATTTGAAACAAAAGACCTTGTAATCGGCTATGACGAACCATTGTCCAAACCGATTTCGCTTTCCATGGAACGAGGACATAAAATCGCCCTTACCGGCGCAAACGGCATCGGAAAAACAACTTTATTAAAAAGCATTCTCGGACTGATCCCGTCGCTGAAAGGTTCTGTGGAACTTGGCGAAAATTTGCTCATCGGATATTTTGAACAGGAATCCGCTCCTGATAATAAGACCACATGTATAGAAGAAATTTGGAAAGAATTTCCATCATACACACAATATGAGGTTCGCTCCGCTCTCGCCAAATGCGGACTTACAACGAAACACATCGAAAGCCAGGTACGCGTGCTAAGCGGCGGAGAACAGGCAAAAGTAAGACTCTGCAAACTCATAAACCGCGAAACAAATATCCTGCTCCTTGACGAACCGACAAACCATTTGGATACAGATGCAAAAGAAGAACTGAAACGCGCCCTGCGCGAATACCGCGGCAGCCTTCTTCTCATCTGCCATGAGCCGGAATTCTACCGCGATGTCGTAAACGAAGTGTGGGATTGCGCAAAATGGACTACGAAAGCTCTGTAAAATATGTGAAAAAACTGTGAAAGGGGACGTAGCACTTTGTAAGTTTGCTACGTCCCCTTTCACAGTTTTTTCACAATTTCTTTTCCGTCCAACTCGCACCGAATCAGCTCGTCTCCACGATATTGAAGTTTCATTGAGAAAAATGGAGCTTCTTTTTTTAGCAAATCAAAAAAAATCCGATCCCCTGTCCATAGATTCAAATTATCTATCTCGTCCTTCGAAACCCATTCTAATGTCCCTTCATTACAGTCAATAAGTTCTCCTTCAAAACCATCTGCTGTGTAAAGGCAGATATACTCTGACTCATTATCATTAAAATTAAATGTGAGTATCCCACGAAACCGGTATGACGTCAACGTCAAACCGGTTTCTTCTTTTACTTCACGGAGCAGGCAGTCCTCCGGGCTTTCGCCCTCCTCGAAATGTCCGCCTACACCAATCCATTTATCTTTATTCACATCATTTTTCTTGCTCACTCTGTGAAGCATTAAATATTTGCCGTCCTTCTCGATATAGCATAATGTTGTTAATTCCAAGTCTTTTCTTCTCCTTCTTTTTTCCTGCGAAGCATTACTACACCTGCAATCACAATGCAGACACCGATTGTTCCCCCAAATACAAGTGAAGATACACTATAAAATATATCATACAAAAATCCCGGTATAATATTCCAAAATACTGCTGTAATCTCCCGCACGATAACGCACACTCCAACAAAAATAATTACTCCCGCAATAATTGCCCGGTATCTATCCAACAATTCTTCCTTGTTTTTCAAAATAAAGTCCAAGTTGAATAAATATTTGTCCTCTTCTGCCTGAAAATCTTCTTCTGACATATTCTTCAAATTATGTGTGTGGAAGAAGCTGTAAAACCATACAATCGGTAAAAGTGTGGCAATCCATTCCATCCTAAGAAACGCCGTCAATGCTACAATTCCCCAAAAGGCTGCCATAATGCTGATTCCCTGCTTTTCAAATCCCATATTGAGCTGTCCCGCCCCCGGAATCAACGAACATATAAAATTAATAAATCCTTTCTTTTGCTTTTTCATTCCGATTCCTCCAATCAATTCTCTTTTTATTGATTACAGTATAGCGATAAATAATTAGGATTCCTTGCAAAATTTTTTAAGATTTGCTTAAGATTACTATTTTATCTCCAGCTTCTCCTGCACAACCACGCAGCCCGCAAGATCGCCGATTACATTTACGCAGGTAGCCCCCATATCGCAGAGCGTATTAATACTGATATAAACACCCATGACGCCTGCCGGAAGTCCCGCCATTGCAGCAAGCGCCGCAAATGATGCAATCGCACCTCCCGGAATTCCCGGTGTCCCCACTGACAGAAGTACATTCGCCAAAAGCATTACTACCATAAGAGAAATACTTACATTGATTTCACACACATTTGCAAAGAACATAATCATAAATGACATGAGAATCGAAACTGCGTCCATATTCACTATCGCTCCAAGCGGAATCACGATACTGCTTACTTTATTAGATACACCAAGCTCTTCTTCTACACACCGCTTACTAATCGGAATTGTCGCCGAACTTGAACAGGTTCCGAATGCATTAAGCGCCGCCGGCATGATGGACTTGAAGAATTTGAACACACTGGTTTTTCCCATAAATTTAACTGCAAGCCCGTATACAATAAATGCAAATCCAAAGAATGCCACATACAAAATCGCAAGCTGTGTTGCCAGCGAAACGATTGTGGACGTTCCGTTTGCTTCTACCACCGGTACGATTGTACAAAATACACCAATCGGTGTAAAGTACATTACAATACTGATAACGCGCAGACACACTTCATTCAAGGAATCAATTACTTTCAAAAGCGCCTCGCCCTTCTCGCCGACTGCAATTAAAGTAAATCCTACAATCATGGCAAACACAAGCACCTGAAGCATATTTCCCTCTGCAAATGCCTTTATGGGATTTGCCGGAATCAGACCTTTTAATGTATCAAGAATTCCGGTGAATTCTGAAGCTTGAATATCAGATGCCGCCATCTCGAACTTCACACCTTTCCCAAGTCCCATTATACGCGGAATAATCAGTCCTCCAAAACTCGCAATCCCTGTCGTCACAATGAAAAACAGCATTGCCCCGCCGGTAATTTTACCTGTTGTTCTCATATTACCGATACTTGCAGTTCCCATGACAATGGAACAAAATACCATTGGGAAAATCATCATGTTCAATGCATTCATATAAATGCCGCCAATTAAATCCGTCACTGTAAGAACCGGCGTAAATCTGTCTGCAAGAAAAAGTCCCGTCAAAATACCGAAAACGAGTCCGGTAAAAATTGCAGACGTAATATGTTTCTTGTACCACTCATAAAAATTTCTCATTTGTCTCTCTCCTTAAGATATATTTTATCAACTTATACTCTGCTTTCATCAGCCTTTCAACTCCACCCGCATTAAGTCCCTGTGAGGATTAGGTTTTGCAAGTCCGATATATGCGGTCTCGCCTTCAAATGCTCCGAAGCTTTCCTGAAGTATCTGAAATGCCGTAAGCATCTGCTCCTTCGACAACGTCTTTCCAACCGTGGTGTGCGGAACCCATTGCAGCGGCCTATAAAACCTGTTGACCTCTGCCCCCTCGATGCCTGAAAGACAACCGTTAATCTCACAGGACAGCCCGTGCAGATACTTATTTAGAACGGGCATAATATAAATCACATACGGAAGAAACGTTCCTACTGAACACCATGTAACAGAACCTCTTTCTAATTCCGCAAATTTCCTCTCCAAAATCTGTATAACCCTTTTTTCATCCCGTGTTTCAAATGCTGAAACAGTGATATGCGGCGGAACATTTCCGTGCGTCATAAATGTGTTCCTCGTCTTTTCTGCCACCGCATTAATATATCGTTGTATTCTTTTATTCGTTTCATCATCAAAATAAACTGATACCAAATACATAAACTATTCCGCCTTTATTTCACCTATCTATCTTCCCACTAACTATATGCATAATATTATAGCCGAAAAAACAAAATTTACCAATTCCCAATTGCAAACTTTTTGCCCAAAGAGTATAATGCCTTTAGACTTAAAAAGAATAAAGGAATTTAAAAATCATGAATTTAAAAATTAATTTGCGACAAATTGCATTACTGATTTTCGGACTGTCTGTTGCACATTTGGGTGTAACCTTTTTCATACAGTCCGACTTGGGAGCCGATCCGTTCAACGTGCTTGTCCAAGGAATTTTCAGAAGTCTCCCTCTGCCGGATGCATTTCAGTGGAGCCACGGAAGAACACACATTATGATATCACTTATTATCATACTTGCACTGTTGATAATCGACAGAAGCTACATAAAAATCGGAACCGTTATCTGTATGATACTTGGCGGACCAATTATTGACATATTCACACTGCTTCTTGGGGATTTCCTCAACAGCGTACTTTCAATGCCTTTACGCGTACTCATGCTGGTTGCAGGGTGCATCATCTTAGCGCTGGGCATGACTATCGTTATTAAATCCGAAGCCGGAACCGGTCCTAATGACCTTGTTGCAATTGTGATAAGCGACAAGTCAAAAAAAGCCTTTGGCATTATCCGTATTCTTACAGACGTCTGTTTTGTGGCAGTCGGTTTTATACTTGGCGGCACCTTTGGAGCTGGAACCATTGTCTGCGCATTTATCGTTGGACCTGTGGCGCAGATTTTCATGCCGTATGCAGAAAAATTCTGTAAATGGGGCATGGGAAATAAATAGCATTCTTTCACTGCCTGTTTCCAGTGTCGCCTTCCCCGCCCTTACTACTCGCTTACCCTTACTGCATGGATCAGAAATCTGTCCTCGTTTCCTGCCGCCGTACACGTAGAGAGACTTACAATCTGTGACTGCGCCGTCACATTAATATCTATCTGATAATTTGATTCCGCTCTGATTTTCTCAATATAGCGTACATATTCTTCCTCCGAATTGTACACTTTCTTATAACTGTCTGACGTACTTTTCACGACCCCCGCAGAAAATACTTTGTATTTCCTCTCATATCCGTCCGGCGTGTAAATATAAAAATAAGGATGTTCTTCACAGAAAGATTTTTCCGCGTACTCCTCCAGTTTTCCGAACATGCTTCCGTTATTCATACGATGTCCGTAGATAAATGTATTTTTGTCTGAAAAATCTCCCGCATTCTCCATATCTACGAACAAGGTTCCGTATGAATTTTCAACATATCCAAAAGTCTTAGTTAAATATTCCTGATTATCCTTACTATGCACAACCGGATAACTGATAACCTCCGGCTCCTCAAACCGAATCCATGCGACCACATCCGGATTCATTTCTCTCAGCTTTTCAAAATCTACTGTAAACTCCTCTTCCTGATTAATTACAAGATCTTGAATTTTCTTATATTCATCAGTCCCTTTCTTGTAAGAAGAAAGTATTTTATAAAGCTGGAATGCCGAGAATGATAATACACAGACTGCTGCTGCCAGTATAATCCATGTCAGCACACTCCCTTTTCTTTTCCTTTGTTTACGTTTCATAATTTCAACTTTCCCTTCTTAAAATTTTCTCCCATTACTCCACATTTGATTTAGCCGTTCTCCCGCTTCATATGCTCTAGCAAGATATTCCTTTTCGTCTTCCTTACAGCCTCCCACTTCCATTGTAAGCGGAAGTTCATACGCCGATTCCGAGAGTGCACTCATTACCTCTGCCCAGTCGATATCCCCCTCTCCCGGGAGCATATGATAATCCACCGTACCATAATTATCATGTAAGTGTACAGAATAAATTCTCTCGCCATATCTTCTGATAATCTCCGGCATGCGTTCTCGCCAAAGCATATAAGCATGTCCTGTATCAAAACAGAATCCTAAGAACCTTGAAGGATACTTTTCCATCACCCAGTCCCATTGCTGCGTCATATATTTTTCCGGCATGTCAAACATATTCTCAATGCAGATTCTGACGCCTTTTTCTAAACAATACGGCATAAGCTCATCCATTGATTTTTCTATATTTTCATAGAATTCCACTGTTGTTAATTCCCCTTTTTGAATGGAGATAAACGGCACATACAAGTGCAGTACAATTTCTGCCGCGCCAATAAAAGCCGCCAAATCAACTCTGTTCTTAATCAGCTCTACTCCCGCTTTTCTGCAGCATTCACGGCTGGCTGTATAATCTCGTCTGTACTGTGCGCCGCGGACATTTACGTCTCTTTTAGTTCCTTTCGATGCATGAAGCGACTTCGCCTTTAAATGACAGCATTCCATCCATTCCTTTATCTGCTCCATTTCATATTTCGAATACGTATAATCTCCATCCCACTCATGACACCAGTGTATATGGGAAAATCCGGCTTCTGCTATATTCTTCAGAAGCCGTTCAACATCCTCAAATCCTGCACTTTCCCCATGAAAATCCGTCGCAATCGCAAGTTCTGTTTTACTCATATTCTATCTCCCGTCTCCCAACTGCCTACCATATTCCAAGCACATGCTGCATTGCAAGACTCACCAGTGTAATTCCTGCCCAACACGCCATTCCCATCAAAATAGGCTTGCCGCCGTTTTTGATAAGTTTCACAATATTTGTATTCAATCCGATTGCCGCCATCGCCATAATTATAAAAAACTTCGACAGATCTTTAAGCGGTGCAAACACCTCTGCGGACACCCCCATAGATACGGCAATTGTAGTCACAACAGAAGCTCCTACAAAAAATAAAATAAAAAACGGAAATACTTTTTTCATGGATACCTTTTCCGCCCCTGCATTTTCTGCCTTTCGCGCCCAAAGGAATGCCAACGCCAAAGTGATCGGTATAATTATAAGAGTTCTTGTAAGCTTTACTGTTACCGCTTTGTCAAGCGTTGCACTTCTAAGCCCATACATACTGTCCCATGTGGATGCTGCCGCCGTTACCGAAGACGTATCATTAATCGCCGTTCCCGCAAATATTCCAAATGCCTCCCCGGAAGTCCGTGAGAATTCAAGCATTGTGCCAAACGCAGGGAATAAAACCGCCGCCAGCACATTAAAGAAAAAGATAACGGAAATCGCCTGTGCCACCTCCTCGTCATCCGCATCTATGACCGGCGCTGTGGCTGCAATCGCAGAACCGCCGCAGATGGACGAACCTACGCCGATAAGTATTGAAATCTTTTCAGGAATATGTATCACACGATGCAGCACATACGCAATAACAAGCGAAACTGTAACCGTGGATAAAATAATCGGAAGAGATTGTTTCCCCGTCTGCAGAATTACCTGCAGATTCAAGCCAAACCCAAGCAGGATAACTGCATACTGCAGGATTTTCTTAGATGTATATTTAATCCCACTCTCCAATTTCCCCTTCTCTTTTATAAAAATTGTAATCACCATGCCTGCAATTATTGCAATTACAGGTCCCCCTGCAATAGGAAATTTATTTCCCAATAACCATGCCAAAACTGCAATGATAAAGCACAATAATATTCCCCAACCATTCTTTTTCACAAAACTCATAACATTCCTTTCCCTTTCTTTCTAGTCTGTTTCAAGTATAACATCTAACAAGCAGATACGCAAACTCAACTGAGAATACAGTAAAATTGCACTTTGGGACACCCCAAAACTTCATTGGGGACGTAGTAAAACTACACTTTGCTACGTCCCCAATGATAGTTTTAAGACCCGCTTGATTTGTAATGTCTGACTCCAAACCTCCAAAATGCATATGCCAAAACAAGAAACCAACACGCTGCAAACGGAAGAAACATGTATACCATAGTTTCTCTTCTGCCTAATACATACAATAACGGATAATATTGTATCAGTGCATATGGTACAATAAAAGTAGTAAAAATAAGCATCTTCTGTCCATATACCCCTATCGGATATTTTCCAAACTCTCTTGCGCCGTCTGTAAATATATTCATAAACTCCAATCCTTCCAGCGTAAAGAAGCAGAAGGAAGCATGAATAATAAAAAGACCGGTAAAAACGGCTGTCCCTCCGATAATCATAAATGTAACCGTAAGTATTTTTGCAAAATTCCACTCTATGCCGCAGTGCCGTACTCCGTATACAAACATAATAACCGACTGAAGCATTCTGCCAATTCTCGTAAGCTCAAATTTACTTCCAAGTACCTGAAGCATTTCATTTTGCGGACGGACCAGCACTCTGTCGAACTCCCCGGTTCGCACCATTCCCGAAAAGACATCAAATCCACGCACAAACATTTCCGCCGTCGAAAACTCTAACAGCACAATCGAAAAGCATAATAATACTTCACTGTAAGTAAATCCTTCTACTTTTGAAAATCTTTGAAACATGAAAAAGATACCCAAAAACACATTGAAAGATATCAGGAACTGTCCGATTGTTGTCAGAAAAAATGATGTTTTATACTGCATGATACACCGCACATTTATCTCCACATAATGCATATACAGTTTGAGCGATTTTCTGATTTTTCTCATCCTCCTAACCTCCCAGCACCACAATGTGTCTTTCCGCCTTCTTACAAAGCATTTTTCCTGCCGCCGTCACAACCACCAGCCAAAACACCTGCAATATAACCGCATTTCTCATTTCGTCCACACTCATGCTTCCGCTGTAAATACGAAACGGCACATTCTGCATAGATGCAAACGGCAGTATTTCCATAATTTTCTGAAGCCTTTCCGGGAAAAACGGCAGCGGAATAACCGCGCCCGCGAAAAACTCTGATGCCGATATGAATAACATTCTAAGTCCCATTGATGATATCGTAAAAAACGTCAGCATATATACCATCATGCAAAGTGATACTGCCACGGCAAGCCCCAAAAACATCGTTATTATAAAAAGGGCAAAATTTCCCATGCCTGCCGGCATTGTAATCCCATAAGGTTTTGGCAGAAACACCGCAACGAAAAGTATTGGAAAACACCGTAATACTGCCATCGACATCCTTTTTGCCATACTTCTGAAAAACCACAAATTATAGATATCAATCGGCCTGCAAAGCTCATACACAACATTCCCGCTTAGAATCATGTCAAAAATTTCGTTTTCCATCATCCATGCCATATAAAATGCCAAGAACGCCTGCTGCAGCCATATATAAGAAGATGTTGCCGAAAAACTCATAGGAAACGCACCCGCATCTGCCTTGTAAAAGGCGCGGAATATCATAATCTCCATTCCTCCCCACACAAACTGCGTCACAATTCCGGCAATCGCTGCAGTCCGGTACTGCATCCCCGTAATAAACCGCAGCCGAAACAAAGATAAATATTTCTTCATACTGCCCTCCTATATATCATAGGAACAATATAGTTCCGCCACTGTCTCGTCAATATTTTCATTTCCATGCTTAATGTCTTCAAGCGTCCCGTCAAGCAGTATCTTTCCTTTTCCAATCAGCAGAATACGGCTTGCCAATGCCTCTATATCCTGCATATCATGAGTCGTCAAAATCACAGTTGTGCCGTTTACCTTATTTTGCTTCAGAATAAAATCACGCACCGCTAGTTTGGAAACCGCGTCAAGCCCAATCGTCGGCTCGTCTAAAAACAGAATCCTGGGACGATGTAATAGAGATGCCGCAATCTCACAACGCATTCTCTGACCTAATGATAACTGACGTGCCGGAGAACGCAGCAGCTCCTTTAAATCCAACAACTCTGTCAGTTCTTCAAGACTTTGTTTATAAAGGGTATTTGAAATAGAATAGATATCTTTCAATAATTCAAAAGAATCTATGACAGGAACATCCCACCACAGCTGGGAACGCTGCCCAAACACAACGCCAATCTCCCTCACATGTTCAATCCTGTTCTTGTATGGGATTCTCCCGTCTACAAGAACCCGGCCGCTGTCCGGTGTCAATATCCCGCTTAGAATTTTAATCGTAGAGCTTTTACCCGCCCCATTGGGTCCGATGTAGCCCACCATCTCTCCGTCATCAATGGTAAAACACACATCATTCAGAGCATGAATCTCCTCATACTCCCGGTGAAAAAGCGCTTTTACCGCCTCACCGAAACCTGCATTTCTCTTTGCAATCTTATACGATTTGCATACATGTTCCATCGTAATCATTACTGCTTCCTCCTGGTAGTTATATTTTCATATCTTGCCAAGTCGGTCTGGCTCTGCCGGATTTTACCGGTCAGATACCGAAGGTAAAATATCCAGTTGTACCTCTTGCGAAGTTCCTTTCATTATATCATGTCTCCGTCGGCTGTCAACATAATCAGAACTTGAGTTTCCGCAGATTTATCCACAGAACCCTAATACCTTCAGCTTTATTAT
>CANAZK010000013.1 GCA_947366105.1 uncultured Lachnospiraceae bacterium
CGGTATGGAAGCAATGGAAGTATTTTATACGAATAATGATATCGCTCTTTTTATTTTGGATGTGATGATGCCGAAGATGGACGGATGGCAGGTGTGCAGGGAGGTACGCCAGTCCTCGCAGGTTCCGATTATTATGCTGACAGCAAGGGCAGACGAGCGAGATGAGCTGCAGGGGTTTGACTTGGGAGTAGATGAATATATATCCAAGCCGTTCAGTCCGAAGATTTTGGTGGCAAGGGTGGAAGCGATTCTGCGCAGAACGAACGCTTTATTTTCAGATGAAAAGATGGACGCGGGAGGCATCATAATTGATAAAGCGGCCCATATGGTTACGATTGAAGGAAAATCCATAGAATTGAGCTACAAAGAATTTGAGCTTTTGTCATATTTTGTGGAAAATCAGGGACTTGCCCTTTCGAGAGAGAAGATTCTGAATAATGTATGGAACTATGATTATTTCGGAGATGCAAGAACCATTGATACGCATGTAAAGAAGTTAAGAAGTAAGCTTGGAGACAAGGGAGACTATATTAAAACCATTTGGGGAATGGGGTATAAATTCGAGGTATCATAATGAAATATTCAATTAAACGGCAGATGACAACATTGTTTATTGGAATGGTGGTATTCATTCTGCTTGCTGTTTTTGTTATGAATGGAAATTTTCTGGAAGAATATTACATACATAATAAAATGCAGGTGCTGACACAGATTTATAGTACGCTTGACTCTTTTCTTCTGCAGGAAGAGGAGATTAATTCTGAAGCGCTGAACGATACGCTTGCTCCTTTGGCGGAAAAGAGTAATATCGCGTTGATTGTGACGGATGCAAGCGGACAAGTAC
This sequence comes from uncultured Lachnospiraceae bacterium, assembly GCA_947366105.1. Classification (GTDB taxonomy): domain Bacteria; phylum Bacillota; class Clostridia; order Lachnospirales; family Lachnospiraceae; genus Faecalimonas. The sequence continues at coordinate 845 of CANAZK010000013.1, forward strand.
GGATAAAAATGCGTACAGATGCCGAAAATGAAGAACTGAAAATGCGTCTTGTGGGTTATAGATTTGGTATTAACCAAAAGAGCAGCGAGCTTTTGGAATGGCAGGAATCATATGAGCTGCGTAAAGCAACCGACCCGGTAAACAAATTTGATTATATTGAGATGTGGGGTGAGTTTTCCAATGGTAATGTATTTCTTCTCAGGAGCCCGTTGGAAAGCATCCGTGAAAGCGTTGGAATAACCAACCGTTTCCTTGCTTATATAGGAGTGGGAGTGATCCTTATCAGTATCATGTTAGTCTGGTATTTTTCAAGTAAGATTACCAGACCGGTACTTGAACTTGCGGCGTTGTCACAGAGAATGGCAAATTTGGATTTCAATGCCAAATATACAAGCGGCGGAAAGAATGAGATTGGAATTCTAGGGTCCAGTTTTAATAAAATGTCTGAGAAGCTTGAACAGACAATTTCAGAGCTGAAGAGTGCAAATAATGAGCTGCAGAAAGACATTGAGAAAAAAGAGCAGATGGAAGAGATGAGGACGGAATTTCTTGGGAATGTTTCCCATGAATTGAAAACTCCGATTGCGTTGATCCAAGGATATGCGGAAGGGTTGAAAGAAGGAGTAAGCGACGATGCGGCGAGCAGAGAATTCTACTGTGACGTCATCATGGACGAGGCGAATAAGATGAATCAAATGGTAAAAAATCTTCTGACTTTAAACCAGCTGGAATTTGGAAATGAAGAATTATCCTTTGAAAGGTTTAACGTTGTTGAGCTTGTAAAAGGTGTTATTCAGTCCTGTGATATATTGATTCAGCAAAAAGGAGTTAAGGTAAACTGTATTATGGATGATGCCGTCCATGTGTGGGCGGATGAATTTAAGGCAGAGCAGGTAATTAGAAATTATATAAGTAATGCCTTGAATCATGTGTCGGGAGAGAATATAATGGAGATTAAGATTGTTAAGAAAGAGGAAACTGTAAGAATATCCGTATTTAATACAGGAAAATCCATACCGGAAGAGGATATTGAGTGCATTTGGGACAAATTTTATAAGGTAGATAAAGCGCATACAAGAGAATATGGGGGGAATGGTATCGGTTTGTCCATTGTGAAAGCGATAATGGAAGCATTTCACAACGACTATGGCGTTAAAAATTATGACAACGGAGTAGAGTTCTTTATGGAGCTGGATTTGCAGTAGGAGGAATGAGGACATGATTGCAATTATTGATTATGACGCGGGCAATATAAAAAGCGTAGAGAAAGCGCTGAAAATGTTCGGCGAAGAGACGGTTATTACAAGAAAACGGGAAGTTATTACGGGGGCGGATAAGGTGATACTTCCAGGGGTAGGCGCCTTTGGAGAGGCTATGGCGAATCTAAGGAAATATGGTCTTGACGGTGCGCTTCACGAAGTAGTGGAAAAGCAGATTCCGCTGCTTGGAATATGTTTGGGACTGCAGCTTTTATTTGAAAGCAGTGCCGAGGCTCCGGGAGTAGAGGGGCTTGGGATCCTGCGGGGAAAGATTCTTCGGATTCCGGATAAGGCGGGACTCAAGATTCCGCATATGGGATGGAATTCCCTCACATTTCCGAATAAAGGAAGACTGTTTGAAGGACTTTCGGAAGGAGCCTATGTTTATTTTGTACACTCCTATTATTTGAAAGCAGACGATGAGGATATTGTGACTGCGGCAACCGATTACAGCGCGCATATTCACGCTTCGGTAGAAAAGGGCAATGTATTTGCCTGTCAGTTTCATCCGGAAAAAAGCGGCGATACGGGTCTGCGCATACTTAAGAATTTTGTAGAGCTTGGATAGGAGGACGGTATGTTTACAAAAAGAATTATTCCATGTTTAGATGTTCATGACGGACGGGTAGTGAAGGGCGTAAATTTTGTGGATTTGAAAGATGCCGGAGATCCGGTAGAGATTGCAAAGGCATATGACAAAGCGGGTGCGGACGAGATAGTATTTCTTGATATTACGGCATCCTCCGATAATCGTGCAACGGTGGTTGATATGGTGCGCAAGGTTGCCGAGAACGTATTTATTCCATTTACGGTGGGAGGCGGAATCCGTACCGTGGAGGATTTTAAGATGCTGCTGAGAGAAGGCGCGGATAAGATTGCGGTTAATTCGGCGGCCATTAACACACCGGAGTTGATTGCAGCAGCTGCGGAGAAGTTCGGAAGCCAGTGTGTTGTAGCAGCTATTGACGCCAAACGGAGAGAGGACGGAAGCGGCTGGAATGTATATAAGAACGGAGGGCGTATTGACACCGGACTGGATGTACTTGAGTGGGCGAAAAAAACAGAACGGCTGGGGGCAGGTGAAATTCTTCTTACAAGTATGGATTGTGACGGTGTGAAAGACGGTTATGATTTGGCGTTGACAAAGGCCGTGGCGGAAGCAGTGGCAATTCCGGTAATTGCTTCGGGCGGAGCGGGAGCTTTGGAGCATTTCTATGAGGCATTAACGAAAGGGAAAGCAGACGCGGCTTTGGCGGCATCGCTGTTTCATTATAAGGAACTGGAAATCAGAGAAGTAAAAGAATACCTGAGGGATAAAAATGTGACCGTGCGTTTATAATATACCGGCAGGATGACATACATAAAGGAGAAAAATTATGGGAGCGATTAATAACGACTGGCTGGACGCATTAAAGGATGAATTTAGAAAACCATATTATGCGCAGCTCCATAAAAAAGTACTGGAAGAATACCATACACAAGTGGTATTTCCACCGGCTGATGATATTTTCAACGCATTTCATCTGACCCCGCTTAAGAATGTGAAGGTAGTGATTTTGGGGCAGGATCCATATCATAATGTGGGACAGGCTCATGGGCTTTGCTTTTCGGTAAAGCCGGAGGTGGAGGTGCCGCCTTCACTTGTGAACATTTATCAAGAACTGCATGACGACTTGGGGTGCGCAATTCCCAATCATGGATATCTGAATAAATGGGCGGAGCAGGGGGTGCTGATGCTGAATACAGTTTTGACTGTACGCGCTCATCAGGCAAATTCTCATAAGGGAATCGGATGGGAGGAATTTACAGACGCGGCAATACGCGCAGTGAATATGCAGGAAAGACCGATTGTATATATTTTGTGGGGAAGGCCGGCGCAGATGAAGAAATCTATGTTGACCAACCCTAAGCATCTTATATTGGAGGCGCCTCACCCGAGTCCGCTTTCGGCATACAGAGGATTCTTTGGCAGTAAACCGTTCAGCAGGGCAAATGAATTTCTGAAAACAAATGGAGTTGAACCGGTGGACTGGCAGATAACATAAAAATCATAAATTATACTTGAAAATAATAAAAAGTCAAATGGCATGAATTGATATCCTGCCATTTGGCTTTTTTTCGCTTTATAGGAAATTGCGATTTTGGAACAACAAAAAAGAACAAGAATTCACCGAACGTATGTTAGATAAATTCTTGTCTGGGTATGACGATACGGCTTAGAAGATATAAAAACCTTCAACGCCAGCCTCGTCAGCAAACAAGTCGTCTTCATTTAAGAAATAATCCATATCCAGAAGTTCATCTTCGCTCATACGGCGAATGTCTTTAGATGTCATTCCTTTTAGAGGATCATAGCCGAAGGAGGAAAGAATGGCGGTGCGCCATTGATTAAAACTTCGGTATATATGATGTTTGCTTTTGGATATAGCCCGATAGAGCTTTGAATCAATCGTTCGGTGTCTTGCATACAGGCCTCCATAGCGGATCATTTTAAAGTGTTTTTCCGGGATATGGCGGATGAGACGCTTGATGAAATCCATAGCCGGGATGGTTTCTTCCATATATTTTTCATCTTCGTGACGGTTGTAGTGGAAAGTAACCATACTGCCGTCATATTTATCAATTCTGGAGGTGGCAATGACTGGGCGTCCAAGATAACGTCCGATATATTTGATCACTGTTTTTGGATCACGCAGATTGGGTTTGGCATAAACATCAAATCCCTGTTTGTGGTTGTCGTAACATTTGGCCTTTACTTTTTTAAATGAAGCCTCGAGCCTGGATTCCAGTTCATTTAGAAGGGCAGTACGGAAAGCATTGCGCAGATAGGTGTAATTAAAATGTTTTACATTGCGCCAGAAACCATCGTCACTAAACCCGCCTTCAGATAAGAGGCAGTGAATGTGGGGATTCCATTTGAGATCCCTGCCGAAAGTATGTAAGACCATAATGAAGCCAGGGATGAAGTTTTTGGATTTATTCATTTTAGAAAACATATGCGAAACAACACTGGTGACAGAATGAAAGAGACAGTTGAGCAGGGAACGGTCATTCAAAAAGAAATCACGGAGATTTTCATCAATAGTGAAGACGCAGTGACGATGCTGGACATGAACCAGCTTAAAGGACATACTGGTAGTGCGTTCCATGGAATATTTGTTTCCGCAGGTAGGGCAAAAACGGCTGTGGCAGCGAAAAGGAACGAATTTGAGTTTTCCGCAATGAGTACAGGTGTACATGGCACCGCCAAAAGAAGGATCACCACAGTTAATCATCTTGTCGATATTTTCCATCTCAGTATTTCTAGGATGAAGGGTATATTTAATTTCTTCATAATAGTCAGTAAAAATTTTCTGTAATACATTCATAAGACTATTATGAGGGAAGGAGACACAAAAAGAAACCCCTAATTCCCTCAAGATTGAGGGGCAGGGGAGTTGAAGTGTCGAAGACACTTTTTTATGGAATAGGAAATTCCTTTGGAATCCTATTCCATAAAACACACACTTCGTGTGAAGATGCGCATTATAGTACACTTTGTAAGAAAAAACTATTGAACTATTGAACTTGATGTGTTAAAATACATTCAATAAATTGAACTTGCGGAACAAAATTGAACTTAAAATAATCCGCTTAGAGTAAATTGAACTTTGGAGGTAGAGGATGCACGGAAATAACTTTGCAGATAGATTGAAGGAAGCAATGCTCAATCAGGGTATAAAACAAGTCGATCTGATTCGCGAGGCAGAGAATTATGGTATTAAACTTGGGAAGAGCCATATAAGCCAGTATGTAAGCGGCAAAACAGTTCCCAGGACAGATATTATGCATTTTTTAGCGGAAACGTTGCATGTGAACGAGGAATGGCTTGCCGGAAAAGAGGTTATAAAGAAGCCTTTGTCAGCGAGTTTGGAAGTTCAAAATGACATTACAGATAAAAATATTGACAGTGCGGGGGGAAGCAATATGCGTGAATTTAAGAAATCATCAAAGCTAAATAATGTTTTATATGATGTGAGGGGACCGGTCGCAGAAGAAGCAATGAGGATGGAGGAAGCCGGAACACATATTTTGAAATTGAACATCGGGAATCCGGCGCCGTTTGGGTTCCGTACCCCGGATGAGGTGATTTATGATATGAGCCGGCAGCTGGTGGAATGTGAAGGATATTCGGCAGCAAAGGGATTATTTGCTGCAAGAAAGGCTATTATGCAGTATGCCCAGATTAAGAAGATACCAAATGTGTCGATGGACGGCATTTACACGGGAAACGGTGTCAGTGAATTGATTAATCTAAGCATGTCGGCGCTTCTTAATGACGGTGATGAAATTCTTATTCCGTCTCCGGACTATCCGCTGTGGACGGCATGTGCGACACTTGCAGGTGGGAAGGCAGTTCATTATGTTTGTGACGAGCAGTCAGAATGGTACCCTGATATAGAGGATATCAGGAGGAAGATTACTTCACGGACAAAAGCAATTGTTATCATTAACCCGAATAATCCTACGGGTGCGTTGTATCCGAGGGAGGTTTTACAGCAGGTTGTTGATATCGCGAGGGAACATCAGCTTATGATTTTTGCCGACGAAATATATGACCGTCTTGTTATGGACGGAGAAGAGCATGTTTCGATTGCATCTTTGGCGCCGGATGTATTCTGCGTTACATTTAATGGCTTGTCAAAATCCCATATGATTGCCGGATTCCGTATTGGCTGGATGGTTTTAAGCGGCAACAAAAGAGCGGCAAAAGATTACATTGAAGGAATCAATATGCTTTCCAATATGAGACTCTGTTCCAATGTTCCGGCGCAGTCGATTGTGCAGACCGCATTATGGGGTCATCAGAAGGTGAACGACTATATTGTTCCGGGAGGGCGGATTTATGAACAGAGAGAATATATTTATAAAGCATTGACCGATATTCCGGGAATCACGGCAGTAAAGCCCAAAGCTGCTTTTTATATTTTTCCAAAGTTGGATGTGAAAAAGTTCAATATTATGAATGATGAGAAATTTGCGTTGGATTTACTGACAGACAAGAAGCTTCTTGTTGTGCATGGGCGAGGTTTTAACTGGGAACAGCCGGATCATTTCCGTATTGTATATCTTCCTCGAATTGAAGTTTTGGAGGAGGCTGTCGGAAATCTTGCGGACTTCCTTAAGTATTACAGGCAGTAAGAGAAGAGTGCTATGTTTTTGCATTGACTGCGCCGTCGCTTTTGCGGCGGCGTTCGTCATTTATATCGCATCAAAAAATAGTTTTACATCTTCTGTATTCAAAGAAGTTTTATAGTTCCGTCCCATTTCTTTGCAATAGACGGCTTCTTCAAAAATCTGCCGGAGAGTGTAATTAAGCTTGCGTACGCCGGATTCTTTGGAAAACTCTCTGACAAGATAAAGGATTGCAAGCCTTCCTTTGATATATTCAGGCATAAGGGCGAATACATCCTCGGAAATGTGTTTTCGTATGTCTGTTTTTAATTTATCATAAACGATGTAATCACCTTCAATTTCAAATTCTTTTAGAATTATTTTTAAATAGTTATTGACAAAATGTCATAAAAGTGGTTATATGAACATATGAATAATCATTCATATGTAAATAAGGAGGGCTGTACTTATGATAAAACAGGAAACAGAGCGACACGATATCGAACATCATCACCATGAATGCGGGTGCGGACACGATCACGGTCACCAACACCATGGTCACGATCATGCAGAGCATGAGGATAAACCGGAGAAAGCGCTTGACAGCAGCGCACAACAGAAAATTTATATATTGGAAAACCTTGGCTGTGCCAACTGCGCAGCGAAAATGGAGAAAAAGATTAAAGACCTGCCTGAAGTAGAAGACGCAGTAATTACATTTGCAACAAAGCAGTTAAAGGTGGCGTCTGACCGGCAGGAAGATTTACTTCCGGTATTGCAGCAGATTTGTGCGTCCATCGAATCAGAGGTTGTTGTGAAGCAGAAGCAGGTAAGCGTCAGTGAGATGCGCAGGGAGCAAAAGGAAGAGAAAGAGCATGATAATGAAAGCAAAAGAGAAATCATAGAGATTGGAATCGGTGCAGTTTTATTCATAGCGGGCCTGCTTTTGAAAGACAGCCTGAATATGGTTTCCATTATAGCCTTTGTGGCGGCATATATTGTGCTTGGCGGAAAGATTGTTTTGCAAGCTTATAAAAATTTGGTTAAAGGGCAGGTTTTTGACGAGAACTTTCTGATGAGCCTTGCAACTTTAGCTGCATTTGTCATTGGGGAATATGCAGAGGCGGTCGGCGTCATGCTGTTTTACCGTGTGGGCGAGCTTTTTGAACATATTGCAGTGGAAAGAAGCAGAAGTCAGATTATGGATGCGGTGGATATGAGACCGGAGGTGGTGAACAAAGTAACAGATGAGAATGTTACGGTTATCCCTTCCGAAGAGGCGGAAGTCGGGGATATCCTGCTGGTACGTCCGGGGGACAGAATTCCTCTCGACGGGGTAGTTGTGGAAGGTGAAAGCAGGATAGACACCTCACCGGTTACAGGAGAACCGGTTCCTATAAAAGTAGAGGCAGGAAACAAAGTCATTTCGGGGTGTGTCAATACTTCAGGAATGATTAAGATAAAGGTAGAGAAGGCATTGCAGGATTCTATGGTGACAAGAATTCTGAATTCAGTGGAGAATGCGGCGGCAAGCAAGCCGAAGATAGACCGGTTCATTACAAAATTTGCAAGAGTTTACACTCCGTTTGTCGTATTTCTGGCGCTTGCAACGGCAATTCTACCATCGCTTATTACCGGGGACTGGAATCACTGGATTTATACGGCGATTACATTTCTTGTAATAAGCTGCCCGTGTGCGCTTGTTTTAAGTGTGCCGCTTGCGTTCTTTTCAGGAATCGGCGCCGGTTCAAGAAAAGGCATTCTGTTTAAAGGCGGAGCAGCGTTGGAAGCGCTGAAAGATGTGAAGGCAATTGTAATGGATAAAACAGGAACCGTCACAAAAGGTAATTTTGAGGTACAAAGGTGTATAACAGCGGGAGTATCAGAAGAAAAATTACTTCGATTGGCAGCTGACTGTGAGCTTGTATCGACTCATCCGATTGGATACAGCATTGTAACGGCGGCAAAAAAGCGTGGTATAGAATTGATGCGGCCGGAAATCGTTGAGGAAATCTCCGGTAAAGGTATCAGAGCGGTTTCGGAGGAGGGAACGGTATTATGCGGAAACCGTATGCTGATGGAATTGTTCGGAGTTGACATAAGCGGATATAGGAATGAACAGTATGGAACGGAAGTGCTTGTGGCGTTGGACGGTATATTTGTCGGATATATTGTCATTGCAGATACAATAAAGGAAGACGCAGTTTCAGCAGTCAGTGCAATTAAGGAGCAGGGAATTCTTACGGCCATGTTGACTGGAGACGCAAGAAAAAGCGCAGAGTCAACTGCAGAGAAAGTAGGCGTGCAGGAAGTGTATGCACAGCTTCTTCCGCAGGATAAGCTGGAAATACTGCGGCAGATTCGCTCTGCTAACGGAGCGGTTATGTTTGTCGGAGACGGCATTAATGACGCCCCGGTACTAGCGGGAGCCGATGTGGGCGCGGCTATGGGAAGCGGAGCCGATGCGGCTATTGAAGCGGCTGACGTAGTATTTATGACATCGGCAATGGAGGCAATTCCGCAATCGGTGAGAATTGCAAAGGTTACGGCGGGAATCGCCATGCAGAACGTTGTATTTGCGCTGGCAGTCAAGGCGCTTGTTATGCTGCTTGGATTAGCAGGATTCGCAAATATGTGGCTTGCAGTATTTGCAGATACAGGGGTAGCAATGCTCTGCGTGCTAAATGCGGTCCGCATTTTATATAAGAAATAATATACGGGGGCTAAAGGTGTTGACCTTAAGCCCCCGATTTGGCATAATAAAATGATAATAGTGAAAGAAGGAGTTCATATGGGGAAATTAGAAGTAGAATGCTGCGATTCTGTGCATACTCATATACAAACGATAAACCAAGTGGAAGAGCATATGCCGGATGAAATGCTTTTGAAGGATTTGGCAGATTTATTCAAGGTGTTTGGTGATACGACAAGGGTTAAGATACTTTATGTATTACTCCAGTCTGAGCTGTGCGTGTGCGATTTGGCGGAGGTGCTGAATATGACGCAGTCTGCGATCTCCCATCAGCTAAGAGTGTTAAAGCAGATGAAACTTGTGAAGAACAGAAGAGAAGGAAAAACGGTGTTTTATTCGCTGGCGGACAATCATATTCAGACGATTTTAAGTCAGGGAATGGAGCATATTTTGGAGTAAAAGGAGTTTTATATTATTATGAAGACAAAGAAAATAAGCGTATTGTGTATCGTGGCGTGCATGGTTTTTTTGGCAGGCTGTGCGGATCCGTTGAAAGATGGAACGGAACAGCTGGAAAATAAGCAGTATCAAGATGCTGTGGGGTCTTTTGAAGAAGTAATTAAGTCAGGAAAGAATTTGGGAGAGGCATATCACGGACAAGGAATTGCATACTGGGAGCTTAAGCAGTACGATAAAGCGAAGGAAGCTCTTAAGAAGGCTTTGGAAAATGAAGCGGAAGAAACTGTGGTTATGTATCAGATTTTAGGGGACTGCAGTATGATTCTTGGCAGCTATGAGGATGCCCTTGCTTATTACTGGAAAGGAATGGGCTGTGAAGGACTTACGGAAAATCAGCTTCAGGAGATGCTCTATAATGAAATAATCGCCTATGAGCAGTTGAGGGACTGGGACAGCGCTAAACTTAAAATGGCGGCATATGCAGAGAAATATCCTGATGATGAAGAAGCAAAAAAAGAAGCAGAATTTTTAGAAACGAGATAATGATATGACAGAAATGATAGAGTTGATAAAGGAAACAGAGCGTGTGATTCTAGTGGGAGTCAGCGTAGATGACAGTGATGATACTGAAAAATCACTGGATGAGCTTGAGGAGCTTGCGAAAACCGCAGGGGCGGTTACCGTAGGCAGAATTGTGCAAAACAGAGAGCAGATTCACCCCGGCACATACGTAGGCAAGGGGAAATTGGAAGAGATTAAGGATATGATTTGGGAGACGGAGGCCACCGGAATAATCTGTGATGACGAACTTTCCCCGGTGCAGCTTGGAAATCTTCAGGATGAGTTGGATACAAAGATAATGGACAGGACGTTGATCATTCTTGATATTTTCGCGTCAAGAGCTTCCACAAATGAAGGCAAGATTCAAGTAGAGCTTGCACAGCTTAAGTACCGTCAGTCAAGACTTACCGGACTTGGCAAATCTCTGTCAAGACTGGGCGGCGGTATTGGCACAAGAGGTCCCGGAGAGAAAAAGCTTGAGATGGACCGCCGTCTTATTAAAGGCCGGATTGCCCAGCTTAACCGGGAGCTGAAAGAGGTGAAGCGCCACCGTGAGGTGACAAGGGATCAGAGAAACCGTACGCGTATTCCGGTTATAGCGATTGTCGGATATACAAATGCAGGAAAGTCCACTCTTTTGAATAAGCTGACAGGGGCGTCGGTGCTTGAAGAGGACAAGCTGTTTGCAACGCTTGACCCGACAACGAGAGGGCTGAAGCTTCCAAGTAAGCAGGAGGTGCTTTTGACGGACACAGTAGGATTTATCCGTAAGCTGCCCCACCATTTGATTGAGGCGTTTAAAAGCACGCTGGAGGAGGCAAAATATGCGGATATTATTCTTCATGTAGTGGATACGTCTAATCCGCAGATGGATGAGCAGATGTACATTGTATATGAAACGCTTCGGAATTTGGAGGTTGTGGATAAAACAGTGATTACTGCATTCAATAAGCAGGACAAGATGGAAGCGGACCCGGTTATACGTGATTTTAAAGCAGATTATACGGTGAAGATTTCAGCGAAGACAGGATACGGACTCGATATGCTTCAGGAAGTGATTGAAACAGTACTCAGGGAACGTAAGATTGAGATTGCAAGACTTTACGATTACAACGAAGCAGGGAAAATTCAGCTTATCAGGAAATACGGGGAGCTTTTGGAGGAAGAGTACCGTGAGGACGGTGTTTATGTGAGAGCGTTTGTATCAAAAGAGATATATGGACAGATATGTTAGAAAGTTGCGGAGGATTTCTTGGAAATCCTCTCATTGATTATAAGGGAGAAAAAATGGAAAAATATCAAGTTACACAGTGGTGCCATCATTTTATAAGAGAACATGTGCGGGAGGGAGATATCTGTATAGACGCTACGGCAGGAAACGGAAATGATACCCTGCTGCTGGCAGAGCTTGTGGGAGAACCAGGAAAGGTATTTGCTTTTGATATTCAGGAACAGGCAGTGAGGGCAACGAAAAAGAGACTGGAGGAGCATGGTTTTTTAGAAAGGGCGGAGATTATATGCGACAGCCATACAAAGATGGAGGAATATGTAAAAGGAGAGGTTTCCTGCATCGTATTTAATTTTGGATATCTTCCGGGAGGCAGCCACACCCTTGCAACGAAGAAGGATACGAGTATTGAGGCTATCGGAATAGGATTAAGGCTGCTTAGTAAGGGCGGACTTATGAGTCTCTGTATTTACAGCGGCGGTGACAGTGGTTTTGAAGAGAAAGAGGGTATATTGAATTACTTGAAAACGTTGGATGGGAGACAATACCTTGTGATTGTAAGCGAATATTACAACCGGGGTAATAATCCGCCTGTACCGGTTATGATTTTTAAACTATAGGAGGAACGCTTATGGCATTGCAATTTGTTTTTGGAAATTCAGGGGCGGGAAAGTCTCACTATCTCTATAATTATATAGTAAAAGAAGCTATGGAGAACCCGAAGCGGAATTATCTTGTAATTGTGCCGGAGCAGTTTACCATGCAGACGCAGAAGGATCTTGTTATGGCGCATCCCAATAAAGGGATTATGAATATTGACGTCTTAAGTTTTGGGAGGCTTGCACACCGTATTTTTGAAGAAGTGGGTCAAAATCAGAGAATCATTTTGGATGATACGGGGAAAAGTCTGATTCTGAGAAAAATCGCCGGTGATTGTGGAAAAGAACTTCGTGTACTCGGTGGAAATTTGAAAAAGCATGGTTATATCAGTGAGATGAAATCTGTTATCTCAGAGTTTACGCAGTACAATGTAGATGACGAGACGCTGGAGCGGATAGCGGAGCATGCAGGGGAACAAACTTATTTGTACTGGAAACTGAGGGATATTTCCAAAGTGTATAGAGGATTCAGAGAATATCTTTCGGGTAAATATATTACTAACGAGGAGCTTTTGGATGTGCTCTGTTATGTTGTGAAGGATTCTGAGATTTTGAGGGACAGTGTTGTTGTGCTGGACGGTTTTACCGGATTTACTCCGGTGCAGAATAAAATTATAGGGGAACTTATGAATATAAGCCGCCGGGTGGCTGTGACGGTGACCATAGACGGGCGTGAGGACCCTTACGTGCTGAAACATAAATATCAGCTTTTTGCGCTAAGCAAACAGATGGTGACTGGGCTTGTCAAGATTGCAAAAGAGGAGGGAATTCCTCTCGATGAACCGATCAGCTTTTATGAGATGCCGGCATACCGCTTTCGGGAGAATGAAGCGCTGGCATTTTTAGAGAGGCACTTATTCCGTTATACCAAAAGCGTATTTGAAAAAGAGCAGGATCGTATTTCGCTGCACTTAACAAGGAATCCGAGGGAAGAGTCGCTTTTCATCATGCGGAAAATACGGCGTCTTGTCCGCACGGAGGGGTACCGTTACAGGGACATAGCGGTTATTGCAGGAGACGTATCGGTGTATGCAGACTATATAGACGAAGCGGCGCAGCTGTATGATATTCCGGTTTTCATGGATCATAAAAGGAGCGTGCTTTTGAATTCCTTTGTGGAATATATCCGAAGTCTGCTTGCAATGATAGAACAGAATTATACATACGAGAGCGTTTTCCGTTTTCTCAGAACCGGACTTACTTCTTTTACAAATGAAGAGATAGACGAGCTTGAGAATTATGTCATTGCGCTTGGCATCCGGGGGTTTAAGAAGTGGAATGAAACATGGATCCGCAGATATAAAGGAATCGAAGAACCTGAACTGGAACGCATGAACGATATAAGAGAACGTTTTGTGACTATGGTGCGTGAGGTTACACATGTTCTTAAGAAAAGAAAGAAAACCGTGGAAGAAATCACACTTGCGTTACATGCTTTTTTCATACAGGAGGATCTGCAGCGCAAAGTAAAGCTGTATGAGGAGAGATTTCAGCAACAGGGCGAACTGGCGCTTGCGAAAGAGTATGCTCAGATATACCGAATTGTGATCGAAATTTTTGATAAATTCATAGAGCTTTTGGGAGATGAATCCATTGCGTTAAAAGAATACTGCGAGCTCTTGGACGCGGGATTCGAGGACGCAAAAGTTGGTGTAATACCTCCGGGCGTGGACGAAGTTGTTATCGGAGATATTGAACGTACAAGATTAAAGAATATAAAAATATTGTTTTTTGCAGGAGCGAACGATACGTTTATTCCCGGCAATAAAAACAGCGGAGGTCTTCTGTCTGACAGGGACAGAAAACTGTTTGAAAGTCAGAAGGTGGCGTTGGCTCCTGATGGGAAAGAGCAGATCTATATCCAAAAGTTTTACCTGTATCTGCATTTGACCAAGCCCACAGAGAAACTTTATCTTTCGTACTGCAAGACCGGCGCTGACGGAAAGAATGTAAGACCGGCATATTTGATTCAAGAGATGAAAAAGCTGTATCCGAAGCTGGAAGAATGCGACGAGGAGCAGAGTGATTTTATGGAGCTGGAGCTTACAAGGAAGGCGGGAATCCCTTATATTGTAAAGGAGCTGCGGGAACGGCGAGATAAAATTACGGAAGAGTGGCTGGAGCTTTACACTGCTTACAGGAAGGATCCAAAGTGGAGCGGTGTAATGGACAAGCTTGTGGAAGCCGGCTTCTATCGGAGACCTCAGGACGAATTGTCAAAAGAGATGGCTGAGAGGATTTACGGAGAGAGGAACGAAAGCGGTGTCACAAGACTTGAAAGGTTTTCGGCATGTGCATTTGCACATTTCCTGTCATATGGACTCCGCCTGAAAGAGAGAAAGGAATATCGTTTTGAGGCTGTGGATTTGGGGAATGTATTTCACAGCGCCATTGAGATTTTCTCAAGAAAACTTGTGAAAAGCGGATATACATGGACAAACATTCCGGAAGATACGGCGGAAGAGTTGATTGATGAGAGTGTGGATGCAAGCATCACCGACTACGGGAATACTGTGCTGTACAGTTCTGCAAGAAATGAATATATGATTACGCGCATTAAGCGGATGATGAAGCGGACGGTATGGGCATTGTCAAAACAATTGGAGAAAGGGGACTTTGTGCCGGGAGGCTACGAGCTGTCTTTTGGAAGTGGGAAAATTGACCGTATTGATGTGTACGAGACGAAGGAAAAAGTATATGTAAAAGTGATCGATTATAAAACAGGTTCCAAGACTTTCAGTCTGGCCGCTCTTTATCACGGGCTTCAGCTGCAGCTTGCAGTGTATATGAATGCGGCGGTGGAGCTTGAAAGAAGGCGCAGTCCGGGCAAAAAAATCGTGCCGGCCGGCTTATTTTATTATCGCATGAAAGATCCGATAGTAGCCAAAGTGGAAGAAGAGAAGATTCAGGATGCCATTTTGGCGGAACTGCGTTTGGACGGAATTGTGAATTCGGACGAAGAGGTCATCTCCCATCTTGACAGAGACATGGGAAGAAATTCGCTTGTTATTCCTGTTGGTAAGAATAATGACAATAGTTTTACGAAGTATTCAAAGGCATATTCAGAGGAAGATTTTGAGGTTATTTCAGAATATGTGAAGAAGACGGTAAACCATATTGAAGAGAGGATGCGTGGAGGAGATATTGCCGCTTCTCCATATGAGATGGGAGGAGGCAGGGGATGTGATTACTGTCAATTCAAAGGAATATGCAGATTTGACGAAAAAATCCCCGGATGTGATTACCGCAGGCTTGGCAGGCTGAGCGATGAAGAGGTATTAAAGAAGATGAGGGAGGTGTAATCATGGGTGTGAACTGGACGAAGGAACAGAGACGGGTTATTAATCTGCGTAACAAGAATATTCTTGTGTCTGCCGCGGCGGGTTCAGGAAAGACTGCAGTGCTTGTGGAGCGTATTATTACAAGGCTTACGAAAGATGAGAATCCTATAGATGTGGATGAACTTTTAATCGTAACATACACAAAGGCAGCTGCGGCAGAAATGAAAGAGCGTGTGCTTTTGGCAATCGAAAAAAAACTGGAGGAAGAACCGGAAAACGTGCATCTGCAGAAACAGGCCACACTTATTCACAGCGCCTTGATCACAACTATCGACAGCTTCTGTCTTAAAGTGATTCAGGAATATTTTCATATGATAGATTTGGATCCGGGATTCCGTACTGCAGAGGAAGGGGAACTGAAGCTTTTGAAGAAGGATGTTCTTGACGAGCTTTTGGAAGCACAGTATGAGAAGAAAGATGCGGCTTTCACTGCGTTTGCAGAACGATATGCGGCGGGCAGGGATGACCGTAAGCTGGAAGAGCTGATTTTACAGATCTATGAATTTTCACGGAGTTATCCGAATCCTGAGAAATGGCTGGATGGTTGTGTAGAATCCTATGGGGGCAATGACGCTGAGGAGCTTCAAGACACCCCTGCCGGGAAATTGGCGGCAGAGAATATAAGACGGTATGTGAAGGACGCAGTTTCCCTGCTGCAGGAAGGAATCCGGGTATGCAACGAGCCGGACGGTCCGTATATGTATAAAGAAACGCTGGAGCAGGAGATGGAGGGCTGGAAATATCTTGGGGAATCAGCCGGGCTTTGGCAGATGTTTGAGAGAAAGCAGGCTGCGGAGGGAGGAAGGCTGAAACCAAACCGGGATAAGAATGTTTCCAAAGAACTTTCAGAATATGTAAAGAGCATAAGAAAACAGGTGAAAGAATTTCTTGGGGATATTACGAAAAATTATTTGTTTCAAGATATGGAAGAAATGCAGGCGGATATGCAGCTTTGCCGGGAAACTGTGGCTGAGCTGGTGTTTCTTGTAAAGGAATTCGGAAGGTTATTTGACGAGAAAAAGCGCGGCAGGAATCTCATTGATTTTGGAGATATGGAACATCTTGCACTTCATATACTGACAAAAGAAGAGGATGGGCAGCTTGTACCGTCGGAGGCGGCAAGAGAGTATCAGAATCGCTTTGAAGAGGTTATGATAGATGAATATCAGGACAGCAATCTGCTTCAAGAGGCAATTCTGACCAGTGTGTCCAAGGCAAGCCGTGGAGAATATAATATTTTTATGGTTGGAGATGTGAAACAGAGTATTTACCGTTTCCGCCTTTCGAGACCGGAGCTTTTCATGGAGAAATTCGATACTTATGATCTTGTCGACGGGGAAAAGCAGCGTATTGATCTTCATAAGAATTTCCGCAGCAGGAAGGAAGTTCTTGACAGCATAAATTTTGTGTTCCGACAGATTATGATAAGGGATCTTGGCGGGATAGAATATGATGACAAATCTGCTCTTTATATAGGAGCGCAGTATAAAGATAATCCAGGGAACGATACGGAAGTTATTATTGTAAATACTGATTTGGAGGACGGGGAGACAGAGAAAGCGGAAGAGACGGGGAGAGAACTTGAAGCAAGAGCGACAGCCCGAAGGATTAAACAGCTTATGGAAAATCATACGGTTGTTGATAAAGCTGCCGGGGAGTTTCGTAAAGTGCAGTATAAGGATATTGTTATTCTGACAAGGAGTCTGAAAGGCTGGACGGATGTATTTACAAAGGTATTAAATAGAGAAGGAATTCCAACCTATACGGGGAGTAAGGAAGGATATTTTGAAACCCAGGAGATTGAAACGGTATTGAATTATCTGCGTGTGTTGGATAACCCGAATCAGGATATTCCGCTTGCGGCTGTGCTTGCATCAGATATCGGCGGACTTTCGGGGGAAGAGCTTGCAGAGATTAGGAATTTTAATAAAGAGTTTACATTTTACAAATGCGTGCAGGGCTATGTCAGGGAGGGACAAGATGAAGCGCTTCAGAGAAAGCTTATTGTCTGCTTTGAGGGAATTGAGCGTTTTAGGGAGATGATTCCGTATACGGCTATACATGAACTTCTGTGGAAAATCCTAGAAGAAACCGGATATGGTTATATTGCTTCTGCAATGCCTGGAGGAGAGCAGAGGAGCGCCAATCTTGAGATGCTTCTTGAGAAAGCGAAAACGTTTGAAGGAACAAGTTACAAGGGACTTTTTAATTTTGTAAGATATATTGAGCAGCTTAAGAAGTATGATGTGGATTATGGAGAGGCAAATATTGCCGACGAGCAGGCAGATACAGTACGGCTCATGAGTATTCATAAGAGTAAAGGGTTGGAGTTTCCGATAGTATTTGTAGCGGGAATGAGTAAACAATTTAATAAACAGGATATAACGAGAGAGGTGGTAATTCACCCAGAGCTTGGGCTTGGGTTGGATGCCATTGACCTTGAGAAACGTACCAAAGCTCCGACATTTCTCAAAAAGGTAATTCAAAGGGAAGTGAAGCTTGAAAATATCGGTGAAGAACTCCGTGTACTCTATGTGGCGATGACTCGTGCAAAGGAGAAGCTTATTTTAATTGGAAGTCTTTCGGGTTTGGAAAAGAAAATGCAGGAGTATGAAAGGCTCGAAAGCAGGGAGGAACAGAAGTTTTCCTTTAGCATGCTGTCCGGGGGAAACACCTATTTTGACTGGGTGCTGCCTTGCTTTCTGCGCTGTCCGGGCAGAGAAACATATAATCAGGTGCATATTATAGAGTTTCCGGAGCTTGTGCAGGAGGAGGTTTTTGAGGAACTGGAGGCGGACTATACGAAAGAGAAGCTGCTGAACTGGGATGTTGAGCAGGTGTTTTCCGAGACGGTTCAAAAGCAGATTGAAAAACAGTTTACTTATATATATCCTTATGCAGTGGAAGAAAATATTAAGCTGAAATTTACGGTATCAGAATTGAAAAAAAGACAGGCGCTTTCCGAAGAAAGCGGAGAGCTTCTATATAAAGAAGAAGACATCATACCGCTTCTTCCGAAAAAACTGACGGAAAAAGAAGGGCTGACCGGTGCGTCAAGGGGTACGGCATATCATAGAGCGCTGGAGCTGCTTGATTTTAAAAAGAATTATGATGAGCAGAATCTTAAAGAGGATCTTGAGAGATTTTTAAAAGCGGGAAAGATTTCGGAGGAAATGTATGAAAGCATACGGGTCCAGGACATCCTGCAGTTTCTGAATACTGATATTGCGGGAAGAATGCAGAATGCGGCGCTTAAGGACCTCCTTCATACAGAACAGCCTTTTGTCCTCGGCGTGGATGCGGCGGATATTTATTCAGGGGACGAATCGGGAGAAATGCTTCTTATTCAGGGAATCATCGACGTATGGTTCGAAGAAGAGGGAGAAATTATAGTCTTGGATTATAAGACTGACAAGGTGCGGAGCATGAAGTCCTTGAAGGATAAATATGCAGGTCAGCTTGGGTATTACGCAATGGCGCTGGAGCGATTGACAGGGAAAAGAGTAAAAGAAAAAATTATTTATTCATTTTCTTTAGGAAAGGGAACCGAATGTTAAAAAAATCTTCATAATTTCTTTAATAATATTATATTGACTGTCTATATTATATTATGTATAATATGCATATCAAAACAATATTATATATATGAAGGAGTGAGGTTATGGTATTTAACACGGGAGCGGCGCTTCTTGACGCGGTTGTTCTGGCGGTTGTCTCAAGAGAACATCAGGGAACATACGGATATAAGATTACCCAGGATGTGCGCTGTGCGTTAGAGGTTTCAGAATCCACTTTATATCCGGTGCTTAGAAGATTACAGAAAGATGAATGTCTTGAAGTATATGATATGCAGTTTGACGGAAGGAACAGACGGTATTATAAGGTGACAGAAAAGGGTACGGCGCAGTTGAATTTATATCGCATAGAGTGGAGAAATTATTCAAAAAAGATAAGCGAGATGTTTGAGGGAGGTGCAGCAGAGTGAACCGCATAGAATTTATGGCAGAATTGGAAAAACTGTTGCAGGATATAGCAGCAGAGGAAAGAGATGAAGCGTTACAGTATTACAGGGACTATTTTGAAGACGCAGGAATCGAAAATGAACAGCATATTATTGCAGAACTGGAAAGTCCGCAGAAAGTTGCCAGAACAATTAAGGAAGGTACGCGGGGAAGAAGTGAAGAAAATAGTGAATATAGAGAAACAGGATATACGGATACTAGATTTGAAGAGAAGGAGATGCCGGCAAAACGTGATTTTGATAAGCGTGATTTTGAAAAGAATACGGAGACATCCGGCGAGGCTTCTAACCGGCAGTGGTCAGGGAATCTAGTAAAAGTATTGTTGATCATTGCGATTATATTTGTGGGAGCTCCGATTGTATTTCCGGTTGTATTGGCCGTTGTATGTGTTATATTTGCTCTCTTGATTTCAGGTTTTGCATTATTAGGCGCATTAGTAATAGCAGCCATTGCAGTTATGTTGGGCGGATTTGTAATGGCGGTGGGGGGAATTGTGGAGTTGTTTAGTTTTCCGCCTGCAGGACTAATCGTGTGTGGAGCAGGACTCATTGTATTTGTACTGGGACTTGTTGCGACAGTTCTACTTATTAAATTGTGTATAGTGGTATTTCCGGCAATGTTCAGGGGAATTGTAAATATATGCCGCAGACCGCTTCATGGAAAGGAGAATGGGAGATGAAGAAGAGATGGAAAGTATTCGCAGTCGTATGTGCTTCGATAGCGGGAATTGGAGTGCTGCTTTGTGCCGCAGGCATAGCTGTTGGGGCTACGGATGAAAATGTAAGAACGGCGCTGAGAAGAGGAGTCGGTTTTATTAAAAGAGATGTTACAATGGAAACCGACCTTGACCCGGATATAAAAGAACAGTATATATCGTCGGATGAAGGGGTTACATTTAAAGGGGTTAGGAATATTGAGCTGGAAGTTACAAGAGTTGAAGCGAAAATTGTGGAAACAGATGAACCGAATATCAGGGTAGAGGCAGATGTTTTGAATGAATTGAGATTCCGGTGTTATCAGGAAGAGGATACGCTGAAGATTGTAACAATGAAGAATAACCGTTTATGGATAAATAACGGGGGAACAGTTATAATTTATGTTCCGGCAGGAATGATGTTTGGAGAGGCGGATTTGTCAATAGGCGCAGGAAGTTTAAATATTAATGCGCTTTCCGCAGAAGAGCTTGAGCTACACGTGGGAGCAGGAGCAGTAACTGCCTTTGGAATACAGGCGGGCGACCTGTCGGTTGATTGCGGCGCCGGCGCTATTGAATTAGAAGGAATTATTACAAAAGACGCAGAGATTGAATGCGGTATGGGAAGAGTAGGATTTTCATTAGAAGGCAGTGAAGAGGATTACAATTATGATTTGGATGTGGGAATGGGCGCTGTAACAATCGGCGGCGGCACATTTGGAGGTATGGCTATGGAGAAAAGTGTAAACAATAATTCATCAAGGCATATGGAAATAGAATGCGGTATGGGAGAAGTGGATATTGCATTCACCAAATAAGAGATCAGGAGGTATTGTTATGGAACAAAAAAGATTATATCGTTCAAAAGTAAATCGCATGGTGTGCGGAGTCTGCGGAGGAGTGGCAGAGTATTTTAATATTGATCCGACGATTGTGCGTTTGGGACTTGTACTTGCTGCTTGTCTCAGTTTCGGGACAATGATTTTCGGATATTTTATAGCGGCAGTTGTGATTCCGGATGAAAAATAAGAAAATTGAATAAACTGTGAAATTTGCGGAAATCCTCTTTTCAGAAGAAAGGGGATTTTTGTATGTCAAAGAAAAAAGATAAACCAATTAATTTGAACGAGGTTGAGCCGGAGGATATGATGAAGTACGAAATTGCAGAGGAGTTGGGACTCCTTAACAAGGTTTTGGAAGAGGGATGGCGCTCGCTTACATCAAAGGAAACAGGAAGAATCGGGGGATTGATGACGAAAAAGAGAAGAGAAATGTCATCCGGGGTTGAAAAAGAGCAGTAAGTCTGATATAATCGTGCAGTTAGAAAGAGTGACGGAGAGACTTATGAATGCTAAGATTAATGTATTAGAGATCGGATTTCATGACATTACAGCAAAAGAGGCTATGCGTGAAGTGATGGGCTATATGCGGACTGAGCCGGTAAATATTGTGGAACTTATCAATTCGGACGTCCTGCTGCGGAGCAAAGAAGACGAGACGCTGAAAGATCATGTTGCCCAGTCGGATTTGGTTCTTGCAGGTGAAAGAGACATTTTGGAACTTGCCGGAATAATGGACCGCAGAAAGCTTCAGGAAACAGAGAGCCGATTATTTACCAGGATGCTTCTGCGCTTTTTTCATAAGAATCACAGCAGGGTGTTTCTGCTTGTGGAGACCCGGAGCGACCTGCTTCGTTTTAACGATTATTTGGAAGAATATTATCGGGGAATTGAAATTGTGGGGATGGAATTTGTTCCCAATGATCCTTCGATGGATGATATGATTTTGAACAGTATTAACGGTGCGGAAGCGGACTGCGTGATATCGGTTCTTCCGGCGCCTTTACAGGAGAAGTTTGTTGTAAGGAACCGGATACTTTTGAATACACGTTTATGGCTGGGACTTGGGAAAAATGCACAGCTCCCGCCTGAAAAAAAGGAAAAAAAGCCGTTCAGGGAGTTCATAATCAGGCTTTTTCTGAAGCGCGAAGTGGAAAAGGAAAAGCAAAAAAAGAGGAAATGCATATAATAATAGGATTTCCTCTTTCTTTTTTTGGTGAATTGTATTAAAATGTACATTGGATATACAGTTTTACAATAGGAAACTGCCGTTCAATAAATAGGAAAGGAGCTAACGTTTATGATATCTAATCAAATACTTCAAAATACGATTGAAGGATTGAAAGAGATTGCCGGAGTTGATTTATGCGTTTTGGACACAGATGGAAAAGTTTTGGCAGGTACATCTGCAGAACAAGATAATTTTGTGAATTCTGTAATTGCATTTGTAGAATCGCCTGCAGACAATCAGGTTATCCGGGGATATCGGTTTTTTAAAATTTATGACGAACATCAATTGGAATATATATTAGTAGCAAACGGCAGCAATGACGATGTTTATATGATAGGGAAGATTGCGGCTTTTCAGATTAAAAATCTGTTGGTGGCATATAAAGAACGTTTTGATAAAGACAATTTTATAAAGAACTTATTGTTGGATAATTTATTGCTGGTGGACATTTATAATCGGGCAAAGAAGCTTCATATTGAGATTGACGTGAGGCGTGTCATTTTCATTATTGAGACAACCCACGAAAAAGATACGGGTACACTGGAGCATATTCGTTCCCTTCTCGGTGTAAAGTCTAAGGATTTTATTACCGCGGTGGATGAAAAGAATATAATTATTGTAAAGGAGCTGTCTGAAGGAGACGGTTATCCGGAGATGGAAAAGGCGGCGGATGAAATTCTCTCAATCCTTAAGGCAGAGGGTGAGGACGTACATATTGCTTATGGAACGATTGTAAATGATATCAAGGAAGTGTCCAAGTCTTATAAAGAGGCGAAATTGGCGCTTGACGTTGGCAAGATATTCTTTGATGACAAGGATATTATCGCATACAGCACACTGGGAATCGGACGGTTGATTTATCAGCTTCCCATCCCTTTATGCAAAATGTTTATCCGCGAGATTTTTGAGGGGAAATCGCCGGATGAATTTGATGAGGAGACACTAACGACGATTAACAAATTTTTTGAGAACAGTCTGAATGTGTCCGAGACATCAAGACAGCTGTACATTCATCGAAATACACTTGTATACCGTTTGGATAAGCTTCAGAAAAGTACGGGGCTGGATCTGAGGGTGTTTGAAGATGCAATTACATTTAAAATTGCATTGATGGTAGTAAAGTATATGAAGTATATGGAGACATTGGAGTACTAGTAGTTAATTAGGAGGAGCATATGATTGAATTTAAAGATGTCACAAAGGAGTACGCAAAGGGAATTGCGGCTTTGAATGGGATTAACCTGAAGATTGAGCAGGGGGAGTTTGTGTTTATTGTAGGAGACAGTGGTTCCGGTAAATCTACACTTATACGTCTGCTGATGAAAGAATTAGATCCGACATCGGGAACGATTATTGTAAACGGAATGAATTTGAACAGAATGAAACACAGACATGTTGCGAAATACCGCAGACATTTAGGCGTTGTTTTTCAGGATTTCCGTTTGTTGAAGGATAGAAATATTTATGAGAATATTGCGTTTGCACAGCGCGTTATTGAGACGCCTACCCGTGTACTGAAACAGAAAGTACCTGCCGCACTTTCACTGGTCGGTCTGGCACAGAAATATAAGGCATTTCCAAAGGAACTGTCCGGCGGAGAGCAGCAGCGTGTTGCTATTGCAAGGGCTGTTGTGAACGAGCCTGCAATTCTTTTGGCAGATGAGCCGACAGGAAACCTTGACCCGACAAATTCATGGGAGATTATGAAGCTGTTGGAGGAAGCGAATGAGCGTGGAACTACGGTAGTTGTAGTAACCCATAATCATGAAATTGTAGCTGAGATGAAGAAACGTGTCATTACAATGAAAAAAGGTGTAATTATCAGCGACGAGAAAGAGGGCGAGTAGAAAATGAGAATTAGTACACTAGGATATACAATGAAACAAGGGATTAAGAATATTGGGAGAAACAAGATGTTTTCCCTTGCGTCAATTGCGACAATGTCGGCATGTATTTTTATGTTCGGCTTGTTTTTCTCCATTATTATAAATTTCCAAAATATTGTAAAAAGCGCAGAAGAGGGAGTTGCGATTACGGTATTATTTGACGAAGGACTGGAACAGTCCCGTATTCAGGAGATTGGAAGACTGATTAAAAACAGAAAAGAAGTATCAGATATCAAATACATTTCCGGGGAAGAGGCATGGGACGATTTTAAAACAAAATATTTTGGCGAGTCGGCGGAACTTGCAGAAGGCTTCGCAGACAATCCACTTGTTAATTCTGACAACTATCAGGTGCATATGGAGGACGTAGAAGGACAGCAGGCTCTTGTAGAATATGTAGAGGGACTGGAGGGTGTGCGAAAAGTTAATAAGTCCGATACGGTTGCCAAGACACTTTCAGGCGCAAACAAGCTGATACTATATGTATCGGTAGCGATTATCGGTATTCTGCTTGCAATTTCTATATTCTTAATCAGCAATACGGTTACGATGGGTATTTCCGTCAGACGTGAAGAGATTGCAATTATGAAGTACATCGGAGCAAAGAACTCGTTTGTCAGGATGCCGTTTGTCATTGAGGGACTTTTAATTGGCTTGGTTGGAGCGACTATTCCGCTTACGGCATTATTCTTTTTATATGAGAAGGCAGTCAGTTACATTCTAATGAAATTCCAGGTGTTGAGTAATCTGCTGACGTTCCTTCCGGTAACAGAAGTTTATAAAACATTGCTGCCGGTGGGCATCGCACTTGGACTTGGAATTGGTTTTGTGGGAAGTTTCTTTACGATTCGCAAACATTTGAAAGTATAATCAGGGGTAAAAGGTATGAATAAAAAAGGACTAAAAAAATTAGTAGGTTTACTATTGGTCTTAGTTTTCTTTGTCAGCAGCGGAGCAATGTCAGTCCGTGCTGAGACGATCAGTTCGGCACAGCAGAAGGCGAAGGAGCTGGAGCAGAAAAAGAAGCAGGCTGAGAAAGAAAAAGCATCTTTAAGCGCACAGGTGAATACAATTATAGCGGAGCTTGAAAAGGCGCAGGCTGATGTAGCGGCAAAGGAAGAAGAGATCGTAGCGGCGGAGGACGAACTGATTGCCGCTAAAATCAAAGAGAACGAGCAGTATGAGCGAATGAAGATCCGTATTAAGTATATGTATGAAAACGGGGATGCGGAGATGATTTCTATTCTGCTGTCAGCAGAAGATATGGGAGACTTTTTGAACAAGGCGGAGTATGTGGAGCAAATTTCTTCTTACGACAGAGAAATGCTTGTAGTATTCCAAAACCTAGTAAAAGAGGTGGAAGAGAAGGAAGCCAGACTGCAGGAAGAGAAAGAGCGGCTTGTTGCTCTTCAAGATACATTATCAGCAAAGAAAACTGAAGTGGAAACGCTGCTTGCTTCTAAAAAGACAGAAATTTCAAAACTGGAATCAGAAATCGGCGCCAACGCCAAAGTGCTGGAGAAGCTTCTTGCAGAGGCGAAAGAAGCGGAGCGTAGAAGGAAAGAGGCGGCACAAAGTTCCAAAGGCGGAGGCGGAACGCCGACCGGAAATGTGATTGTAGGCAACGGCCGTTTGGCGAATCCGTGTCCGGGGGCAAGAATCACCAGCGAGTTTGGATACCGTACAGCGCCGACAGCAGGAGCAACTGCCAATCATGCGGGAAGGGATATGGCGGCTCCGACAGGTACTCCGATTTATGCGGCGGATGGAGGCAGAGTAATTAGGGCGACATATAACAGCGCAAGAGGAAATTATATTGTAGTTGATCATGGAAACGGAATGCAGACATGGTATCAGCACTGTTCCCAACTTTATGTTTCGACCGGCGCTCAGGTAACTAGAGGTCAGAATATTGCAGCCATAGGAACTACAGGAGTTTCAACAGGACCTCATCTGCATTTTGAAGTGCATGTGAATGGTACGCCGGTTGACCCTAGAAATTATTTATAATATTTATGGAACGGGACATTTGATATGAGAGATCATAAAAACTTTTTTAAGGGGGCGCTTTGCGGCGCCCTCGTTATGCTATTTGCCGTCGGACTCACGGCGGGGATTTTCGTTTGGTTTACGGGAGCAGTCGGCAAAAATGTTGTGGGCAGCGATACGCAAAGAAAGCTGAAAGAAATAGAAAGAGTTATAGATTCACAATATTTGCGGAGTGATGAAGTAGACGATGATGTTTTAGAAGATTATATCGTCAAGGGATATGTGGCGGGGCTTAACGATCCTTATTCGGCATATTATAATGAAGAGGAAACAAAAGCATTATATGAGACAACGTCCGGTGAATTCGGCGGTATCGGAGTAGTTATGTCACAGAATCTGAAGTCAAATATTATTACGATGGTGAATGTATATGAAGATTCTCCGGCAGACAACGCAGGATTTCTTAACAATGATATCTTGTATAAGGTAGACGGCGAGGATATCAGAGGGCAGGCGTTGGAGGATGTTGTAAAGAAGGTGAAGGGGGATAAGGGCACGAAGGTTTCCTTGACAGTTCTCCGGGGAGAAAACAAAAAAGAGTACGAGGCTGTTGTGACAAGAGACACTATTGAAGCACAGACGGTTACTTATGAGATGAAAAAGGAAAGAATCGGATATATCCGTGTGACGGAATTTGACAAGGTGACTTACAGTCAGTTTGAGAAGGCGTTGTCAGAACTTTATACCCAAGGCATGGAAGCGCTGATCATTGATTTGAGAGGCAATCCGGGCGGAAACTTAAGCACGGTCTGCAGTATGCTTGATTTGATCCTGCCGGAAGGCACTATTGTGTATACGGAGGATAGAGATGGGCAGAAGAGATACGCGGAGTCTGATGAAGAGCATAAGCTGGAGATTCCTCTTACTGTATTAGCCGACAGTGCAAGCGCCAGTGCGTCGGAGATCTTTGCGGGGGCTGTTCAGGATTACGGAATCGGAACTATCGTAGGAACAACTACTTACGGCAAAGGAGTTGTTCAGCAGATTTTTAATTTATCAGACGGGACTTGTATGAAACTTACGATTTCGGAATATTTTACACCTAAGGGACGGAATATCGACGGCAAGGGAATCGAACCGGATGTGGAAGTGGAATATGAATATAACGAAGAGAATCCTGAAGAGGATAATCAGCTTGATAAAGCCATAGAAGTTACAGAAGAGAAAATAAAATAAATGTACAAAGGGAACGCAATTTTGCGTTTCCTTTTTAATATGCCTATGCTAAAATAAAAGAAATATGTAAATTTGCAGAGAGGAAATAAAAACATGAAAATATTGATTCAAAACGGTCATATACTCGACCCGGCGACAAGGCGAAATGAAATATGCGATGTTTTGGTTGAAGACGATAGGATAGCCAAAGTCGGCAAAGAGATCCAGGCGGAGGCAGACCGTGTAATAGACGCAGAAGGGTGTTATGTAATGCCGGGATTTATTGATTTGCATGTGCATTTCCGCGACCCGGGACTGACTTATAAAGAAGATCTGCAGTCCGGCGGAAAAGCGGCGGCCAGAGGCGGTGTTACAACCGTTTGTGCCATGCCGAATACCAAGCCTGTGATTGATTCCAAAGAGAAAGTGCAAGATGTTCATAAGAGGGCGGAAGAGGTATCTCCTATACATGTGATTCAGCTTGGTTCTGTAACCGTTGGACAATTGGGAGAAGAACTTGCGGATATCAAGGGAATGGCAGAGGCAGGGTGTTATGCAATAAGCGAAGACGGTAAATCTGTTATGAATGCCTCTCTTTATAGAAAGGGCATGAAAATCGCTAAGGAAAACGGGCTGGCGGTATTTGCGCATTGTGAGGATATCTCGATGGTGGAAAGTGGTGTGATGAATGCCGATGCAAAGGCTGAGGCTCTTGGCTTGAGGGGAATTACAAATTCTGTGGAGGATGTTATTGTTGCGAGAGATATCCTGATTGCCAAAGAGACGGGAACGAAGCTTCATCTGTGCCACTGCTCTACGGCAGACAGTGTGAAAATGGTTGCTGAGGCGAAAAAAGAGGGACTTTTGGTGACGGCGGAGGTGTGCCCGCATCATTTTATTATGTCCACGGATGATATTACAGAGGACCACGGCTATTTTAAGATGAATCCCCCGCTTAGAAGCAAAGCAGATGTGGAAGCGTTAAAAGAGGGGCTTAAGAACAACGTTATGGACGTGATTGCAACAGACCATGCACCGCATTCGGAGGAGGAGAAGGACAAGTCTATGAAAGACGCTGCATTTGGAATTGTAGGAATTGAGACATCAGCGGCGCTTACTTATACAGCGCTTGTGGATACCGGAATTCTTACACCGATGCAGATGGCGGAGAAAATGAGTTATAATCCGGCGAAGATTTTGGGAATTGACGAGGAGAAAGGATCTGTATCGGAGGGAAAGATTGCGGATATTGTCATCTTTGATCCGAAGAGAGAGTATAAGATTGACCGAAATACATTTATCTCGAAAGGGAAAAATACGCCGTTTGACGGCTATCCGGTTAAGGGCGACGTGAAATATACGCTGGTAGACGGCGAAGTTGTTTATGAAAATACATTTTATTAGGAGGAATGAAAAATGATCAACAAATTAGTATCAAATATCAGAAGGACAAAAGCTCCGATTGTAGTAGGATTGGATCCAATGTTAAGCTACATCCCTGAGCATGTCCAAAAGAAAGCCTTCGCAGAGTTCGGGGAGACATTGGAAGGAGCTGCGGAGGCGGTTTGGCAGTTTAACAAAGAAATTGTAGATAAGACGTACGACTTGATCCCGGCAGTAAAACCGCAGATTGCTATGTATGAGCAGTTTGGAATTCCGGGGCTTGAGGCATTTAAGAAGACGGTAGATTATTGTAAATCAAAAGGGCTTGTAGTCATCGGCGACATCAAAAGGGGTGACATTGGTTCTACATCGGCGGCATACGCAGTGGGACATATCGGACGGGTTCAGGTTGGAAGCAAATCTTATGTTCCGTTTGATGAAGATTTTGTGACGGTAAACCCTTATCTAGGCTCAGATGGAATTAATCCGTTTATCGACGTATGCAGGCAGGAAAATAAAGGTTTATTTATACTAGTGAAGACGTCAAATCCTTCAAGCGGCGAGTTTCAGGACAGAATGGTAGACGGCAGGCCGTTGTATGAAATTGTTGGAGAAAAGGTGGCAGAGTGGGGAGAAAGCCACATGGGAGACGAATACAGCTATGTTGGGGCAGTTGTAGGCGCGACTTATCCCGAGATGGGCAAAGTTCTTCGTAAGGTGATGCCAAAATCATTTATCTTGGTACCGGGCTACGGAGCGCAGGGCGGAAAAGGCGCAGACCTTGTACACTACTTTAATGAGGACGGGCTTGGTGCAATCGTAAACTCTTCACGGGGAATTATTGCGGCTTACAAGCAGGAAGCTTATGCCGGATTCGGTGCTGAGAATTATGGAGATGCGTCAAGGGCGGCGGTTGAGGCAATGGTTTTAGATATCAACAGTGCGTTAGAGAACAGATAAGGAGAACAGATAAATGGCAGAAAAAAGCAAGGAGACAGCAGTGGTTGTTTCGCAGGAACAAGTTTCTGAAGGTATTTTCAGTATGTGGCTTCAGACAAATGCGGCTGCGGAGGCAAAACCGGGTCAGTTTATTTCCATGTACACAAACGATGGGAGTAAACTTCTCCCGCGCCCAATCAGTATCTGTGAGATTGATAAAGCAAATGGGAGGCTGCGTGTGGTTTACCGCGTGACAGGTGAAAATACAGGCACCGAACAGTTTTCCAAGATGCAGGCGGGTGATACCATTCCGGTTATCGGACCTCTTGGAAACGGTTTTCCATTGGAGGCGGGCAAAAGCAGGAAAGCATTTCTTATGGGCGGCGGCATCGGTGTTCCGCCGATTCTTGAACTGGCAAAACAGCTGGAATGTGAGAAGCAGATTATCGTAGGATACAGGAATGAAGATACATTCCTTAGAGGAGAGTTTGAAAGGAACGGCAAGGTATATATTTCCACAGAGGACGGAAGTATCGGAACAAAGGGGAATGTTATGGACGTTCTTCGTGAAAACGGCTTAGAAGCAGATATTATTTATGCCTGCGGGCCGACTCCGATGCTTCGGGCAGTCAAAGCATATGCAGAGGAGAGGGGAATCGAATGCTACATATCTCTTGAAGAGAGAATGGCGTGTGGAATCGGAGCGTGTCTTGCATGTGTATGCAGGACAAAAGAAAAAGACTCCCACAGTAACGTACATAACAAGCGTATTTGCAAGGATGGTCCGGTATTCTTATCAACGGAGGTGGAATTGTAATGGCAGATATGAGAGTAAATATTGCAGGTGTTGAATGGAAGAATCCGGTAACAACGGCATCGGGGACGTTTGGTTCCGGTATCGAATTTGCGGAGTTTGTAGACCTGAATAAAATTGGCGCGGTGACAACGAAAGGCGTTGCTGCTGTTCCGTGGCAGGGGAATCCGACGCCCCGGGTGGCAGAGGTGTACGGCGGCATGATGAATGCGGTGGGGCTTCAGAATCCGGGGATAGATCTGTTCTGTAAAAGAGATATTCCGTTTTTGAAAAAATATGATACGAAAATCATCGTCAATGTATGCGGTAAATCCATGGAGGATTATTGCGAGGTTGTGGAGCGTCTGTCAGATGAAGATGTTGATATGCTTGAAATCAATATCTCATGTCCGAACGTAAAGGAAGGCGGGATTGCTTTCGGCCAAAATCCGGCGGCGGCGGAAGAAATCACAAGAGCGGTGAAAAAATATGCAAAACAGCCGGTTATCATGAAGCTTAGCCCAAACGTAACGGATATTACCGAGATGGCAAGGGCGGTAGAAGCCGGCGGCGCTGATGCCGTATCGCTTATCAATACCCTTACGGGAATGAAGATTGATATTCATAGAAGGGCGTTCGCAGTCGCAAACAAGACAGGGGGCGTATCGGGTCCTGCAATCAAA
>CANAZK010000014.1 GCA_947366105.1 uncultured Lachnospiraceae bacterium
CACCAGTTTCATGACGCATTGGTGCCTTTCGCAGAAAGGCGGATTATACATATGAGAAAAAGAGTTTGCGGAATATTTTTGGGTATTTTATGTACTGCAGCGCTCATGGGATGCGATTTGGCGAGGAAAACGGACTTGGAAGATACTAGCCCTCCTAAAGTTGAATTGGTTGTTTGGGGGGCCGAGGAAGATACGGAACTGATGAACCAAATTATTCAGGATTTTCAGACAAACTATCAGGGAGAGGCAGATTTTCAGATTTCATTTGAGGTACAAGGGGAAGCTCAGTGTAAAGACGTATTGCTCGGCGGATTGGAGGACGGTGCGGACGTATTTACCTTTGCGGACGATCAGTTAAATGCGCTGGCGGCTGCCGGGGCATTGGATCCGATTGAAAACGCGAATGAAATCAGGGATAGAAATCTTTCAAATACAGTAGAGGCAGCCACGGTAAACAATCAGTTATACGCGTATCCATTAACGGCAGATAACGGATATTTCTTATATTATAACAAGCAATATATCACAGACGAACAAGCAAAGACGTTGGACGGAATATTAGAAGCAGCAGTCGCCAACGGCAAATTATTTGTCATGGATTGGTCTTCAGCATGGTATGTATATTCTTTTTTTGGAAATACAGGTCTTCAAGTTGGACTTAACGATGACGGAATTACGAACTACTGCACTTGGAATCAGACAGATGGGGAAATACAAGGTATAGATGTAGCCCGCGCAATGCTTCGGATTGCCGAAAATCCGGGTTTTGCCAGCTGTACAGACGAAGAGTTTCTTGAGGGAGTAAAGGACGGCTCAGTGATTGCAGGGGTCAGCGGCGTTTGGAATTCTGTCGCATTAAAGGAGGTTTGGGGAGAGAATATAGGAGCCGCCAAGCTGCCGACTTACAGTTGTAACGAAAGACAGATACAGATGGCTTCCTTTTCCGGCTGTAAATTAATTGGTGTAAATGCTTATTCTGAACACCGCAAATGGGCTGCAAAGCTTGCCAAATGGATCACTAATGAAGAGAATCAGCGGCTTCGTTTTGAAATACGCGGGCAGGGTCCGTCAAATATCGAGGTTGCAGATTCTGAAGAAATCAGGAAATCACTGGCAATTGCCGCTCTTTTAGAGCAGTCTGAATTCTCCCAGCTTCAGCGGGTAGGTGGAAAATTTTGGGATCCTGTCTCGAAATTTGCGTCAAATATGGCGGCAGGAAATCCTTCCGGTCAGAATTTGCAAGAACAGTTAGATGAAATGGCAGAAGGGGTTTCTGCAAGATAGATACTATGTTGAAAGGATTTGTTTACGTAAGATGAAAAAAAAGTTTACTATACAACAGCGTTTGATACTTCCGATCATTCTTTTGGGAGTTGTGGCATTGATTTCAAATGCATTGTCAGTTTTCAGCATCAACAATGTAAACTCCAATGCTTCAAAAATTGTAGATGATTATATGGTGGGTTCGGAGACACTGCAGAATATCCGGCATACGACCACAAATATCCACAAGTTGGCGTTATCCCATATTGTTGCAACGGACTATAATACTATGATTATTGTAGTGTCACAGATTAAAGAAGAAGAAAAATTATTGGAAACATATTTAAAAGAATATAAAAATTACGTTACAGAAGAGGAAGAAACAATCTATGCGCAGCTTTTAGAAAATTATGATTCATTTAAGCACTCTTTGGTCTATCTCGTATGTGCGAGTGCAGACAGTAAAACTCAGGAGGCCTATGCTTATGCTAACGGCGATGTTGCTCATTTCGGATCTGCCATAGCAAATAATACGGATGAGCTGTATGCGGCTGTAAGTGCAAGGACGGTCAGTGCAAGACAGAAACTTTCGTTTGTCTATATAATTTCACTGATCATTGCTGTTGTGTCTATTGTAGCATGTTTAGTATTAGTGCCCGCAGCCATCCGAATCATCAAAAAATATGTGATAACACCAATCAAGGGCACAGTGGATACGCTCCAGGAAAGTTCACGGAAGCTTGATGAGGTGACGGGCGAGGTACTGAAACACACCCGCACATCAGGAAAAAGCGCCAAAGGTCTTTCCTCTCTTGCGGGCTCCTTGTCTATGGCAATTCAA
This sequence comes from uncultured Lachnospiraceae bacterium, assembly GCA_947366105.1. Taxonomy (GTDB): domain Bacteria; phylum Bacillota; class Clostridia; order Lachnospirales; family Lachnospiraceae; genus Faecalimonas. The sequence goes on from CANAZK010000014.1 coordinate 2,105, forward strand.
AAAGTAGCAAACAGTGCAACGATTATTAACAAGAGCGCTGCAGATATTAAAGGGGATGTACATGACATGGCAGAAGAATGCAGTACTATCACAGATTATTCATCTTCGATGAAGACGCGGGCAAATGAGATGGAGGCAGCGGCGCAGACAAACACAGAAGCAATTCAAAAGAAAGCGGCAGATATCTTGGAGGTACTTGAAGAGGCGATTGAAAACAGTAATAGTGTAGATCAGGTAAACAGTTTGACAAAAGATATCGTATCAATTGCATCAACGACGAATCTGATTGCCCTGAACGCTTCCGTAGAAGCTATGCGCGCCGGTGAAGCCGGAAAAGGTTTTTCTGTGGTTGCAGCAGAAATCAAATCATTGGCAAACTCCTGCAGCGAAACGGCTGGGCGTATCCAAGAGGTTAATCAAATTGTCACGAGCGCAGTACATAATCTGTCAAAGCATTCTCAAGATATGGCAGACTATCTGAGTGAAACGATTTTGATGGAATTTCAAGAATTTGTCCACGCTGGTAGACAGTACAGAAAGGATGCCGATTATGTAAAGGAAATGATCGATTCATTTAACAGCAGGACTGACCGCCTTAGAAACTCCATGATCGAGATAGCCGATTCTATCGAAAGTATTACAAAAGCAATTGATGAAGGCGCGGCAGGTATTACCGGAGTTGCGGGCAGTACTCAGAGCCTGGTTGGAGATATGGCAGATATTACAGAACGTATGGATATAAATCGAGAAATTGTGGAAGAGCTTAAAAAACAGATGAAGGTATTTGCAGATTTTTAGGAAAAAATAAAGTAAAAACGGGTCGGAACTTTTGTTCCGGCCTGTTTTTACGTTCATATCTTTAACATCCCTATTCATTTAACATAATTATGTATTCCTGCAAAACTTTGAAGAAAGAGTCTACTTCTTCAGGTGTGCACTGCTCTAAAAGAGTATCCAGCGTATTATTTACCTCATAAGAATCATAGTATTTATGTGTTTGGCTCAGGCTGTCCCCTGCAGAAGTTGTATAAAGATGGATATTTTTCAGGTTGCTTACCATTTTACGGGTAAGCAGCCCTTTTTTTTCGAGCTTTGTAACCAATTGGCTTACGGCGCTGGTAGTCCGGTTGTAGTGAGCCGCTAACTGGGAAATCGTAATTCCAGGGTGGTCGTTAACCATTGTAACTGTATGCGCTTCAATCATAGTTACTTTATCTTCACAGCCGTAATCCTGAGTTTTCAAACAAAAGTTATAATACATCAATACAAAGCGATACAGCAGCTCGGCCTTGTCAAATAAGGGCGAATCATTATTGGAAGAAAACTGTTCATTTATAGAGTCATTCATGAAATACCTCGTTTCATTGTCCTGATTAATAGGATATTCTGTCTAATATAATAAGGTATTCTGCCAAAAAATGCAAGAAAATAGATTAACAAATGTAACAAATATGTATAAATATAATTGTTGATTATGATGAAAATCTGTTGATTTCGACAATTGTATTGACATTACATTGTGATGTTGGTATATTGTTAAGTAACTTAATTGTTAAGTGCCTAAACAAAAATAAAGAAAGAGGAGGTATGAGGATGAAGAAAGAGATTCCCGTAAAGATCGATCATGTTGGAATATTTTCCAACAATTTACATCCTGCTGAGGTAATGTTTAAATTGGGATTTTCGGGTGAAGGAGGGTGTACACAACTAAAGCTGGACGAGGAAAATCAACCGCCGCGTTGTATGCGCTTTGTGTTTGATAACTGTTATCTTGAATTTGCAATTAACCGGAATCCGGAGAAATACGGCGGTGCAGTTCACGGAATCAACTATTTTGAGTTTGCCAGCACGGATATTGTTAAAACGAGAGATAATGCTGTTGCACAAGGTTTCACGACTACTGATTTAGTACATGCAACCCGCTATGCGGATCATGGTGAGAAAAAGGGGATGGCTGTTTTTGAATGTGTTGCCGTAAAAGAAGATGTCATTCCTAATATTGAGGTAGAGTCTGTTTGTCATAAAACAATAGATTTATTCTATGATAACAACCGTTATATTCATGAAAACGGTATTCATCGTGTAGGAGGCGTTATTCTTTGTTGTGACGGCGAGGAACGTGCAGACAAGATTGCAGAGGATCTTGAAAAGTTTGACAAAGGTTTAGGCGACTGGGGAGAAGGGACAGCTATTCGTAAAATTGATTTTGTGGATAAAGAAACTTTGCAAAATGAGTTGGGAATTGAGGCGCCGGAGGATTTTCGTAATACGGGCGGAATTGTTCTTGAAACCCTTGACTGGGATAAAACAGCTGCTTATATCAAGGAATTTGGCAGCGATGTAAGCGATGTAAAAGAAACGCAATATGGTTTGGTTATTGATTTGGTTAAGAAGCAGAATATATTTTTTGTGATACCTAAGAATTAGCCGGTTATGTTGGAATGATAACGAATGGAGGAGGATTTATGATAACAACTGGATTTGGATTTATCACATTTATTTTTACTAGTTTGGCAATTTATCTTTGGATAAGTAATAAGTATGAGAACTGCAAATTATTTAAAGTAGTTCCGCCATTATTATTTATGTATATCTTTTTTGTAGCAGCTACGAATCTTGGTTTATTTGACATGGGCGCCGAATCAGCCGTTCTTGCTACTAAGAAAGCGATGACTACTTATGGCGTTCCGCTTTTGGTTTATGCGGTAATTGTACAGAGTAACCCACGTAAGATTTTGAAACTGGGACCGAAGATGATTACATGCTTTTTGGTGACTGCTGCAAGTATTATTCTTGGTACTGTTGTAAGTGCACTTATTTTTAACGGAAAGCTCGGAATTGGAGATATTCCGGAAACATACGGTACACTGGTAGCATCCTTTATCGGAGGACCTGAAAACTTATTTGCCGTAGCGGATGGTATTAGTTTATCTGACGAGGCATTGAGTAATGTTTTGATTTTGGTAGAAGTAATCTATTCACCGTGGTTAATATTCTTGATGTGTGGTCTGCCGTTGCTTTGGAACAAATTTAATAAATTTACAAATGCGGATTTGGTTCCTGTTGAGGAAGCAGGAAGCCGTATTGACTTAAATGACCGTGAGTCACGTCAGGCAACTGTAGCGGACGTATACAAGATTGTTGGTATTGGAGTATTACTTGAAACGGTTTGCCTGTGGCTCGGTAATCTTATCAATTCCTTTATACCATCATGGCCGCCGGGAGTTTTAATGTACATTCTTATGACTATAGCGGCAATGATTTTGGGCGAAAAAACGGATTTGGGACGCAATCCTTTCGTGAAACCGTTTGCTACCGCAATTTGTCTTACACAGGTTGCAATTGGAACGTTAGGCGTGGATTTAAGCTACTTTATGAGCGCCGGCTGGTTACTTGCTGCAAGCGGAACAATATTATTGATTCATGTTATTATTATGATTATTTATGCAAAATTGTCCAGAACAGATATCTATACTTTAGGCTGTGCTTCCATTGCTGCAATCGGCGGCAATTCATCAGCGCCGGTTGTTGCGGCTGTTTATGTTGAAAAGTCTGACGCATACATTTCCATTGCGACTATTATGGCGGCGTTTGGATCGATTATTGGTACGGTAGGAGGCTTATTTATAGTTAGAATTTTACACTTAATTCTCTAAAGAAACCCAAACATGGGACAAGTAGCTTACAGGCTCTGCAGGAGGCAGAGACCTGTAAGTTAAATTACGCGGAAGGGGGACTTATATATTGGAAAGACAAGAGAGTGGACTAAAAAAGACATTAGGGCGCGGAGACTTGTTCAGCATGGCGGTTGGACAGATTATTGGTGCAGGTATTATGTCCTTGTGCGGTGTAGCAATTGGTATGACCGGTACGGGTGTAGTGCTTGCATTTATTGTAGCTGCTGTTATTAGCTGTACATCACTTTTACCTGCTGCCCAGGTGGCGGCGGCTTGTCCCGTCACGGGAGGCACATACCGTTATCCCAGCCGTTTACTGAATCCGAAGGTGGGTTTTTTTGAAGTTATGGTATATATTCTCTGCCAGATTACGATATCTATGTACGCAATCACGTTTGCAACCTATTTTCAGGATCTTGTTCCGGGAGTGAATCTAAAGCTTGTTGCTCTTGCAATTCTGACAATCGTATTTGTTACAAACATTTTTGGAACCAAGAGTGCAGCTGTTGTACAGAAGATTTTGGTGGCTGCATTGATAGCAGGTCTGTTGAGCTTTATCCTATTTGGAATAATTGAAGTTGATTACAGTTATGTTTTCCGGCCGGAAAATATGTTTTTAAATGGACCAAGATCTTTTCTCACTGCCGCAGCTCTTCTGACGTTTTCTACCAGCGGCGCCCTTACGGTTAGCGAGCTTGGAGGCGAGGCAAAAAACGCGGCAAGGGATTTACCCGTAGCAATGATAGGAAGTACTCTTTTCGTTGGTGTGCTTTATGCTTTGATATCGTTGGTGGCATCCGGTGTTTTGCCTTGGGAGCAGGTGGCGAATCAACCATTGTCTTTAGTGGCGAATGAGATTTTACCGCGTCCGTTCTTTTATGTTTTTTTAATTGGCGCAGCATTGGGGGCTACCGCAACGACTATGAATGCAACTTTTTCATGGGTTACCAAGCCGGTTATGATTGCCTGTGATGACGGATGGTTTCCAAGAAAACTTGCAGAGGTCAACAAAAAGTTTGGTACGCCTCATTATCTGATACTGATTTTCTATTTGGTAGGTGTGATTCCGATTGTATTAGATATTTCACTGGAGACGATTGCAACGATTGGTTCGGGACTTGGGTGTGTGTATCAGGCGCTGGCGCCTCTCAGTGCGATATTTTTGATAAAGAAATATCCTGAGGCTTATGAACGTTCTAAGTTTAAGCTGCCGAAGAAAACCATTCCCGTATTTGCAATATTTGCCTTTGTATTATTGATTATTCAGTCGGTTTTACTGATATCGGATTTGACTGCAGGGGCGGCTGCTGCATCTGTTCTCTATTTGGCGGGAAGTATTATTTTGGCATTTATTTTGGAAAAGAAGAGAAATATTAAGATACCGGACGATTTAAATTAGATTTTAAAGAAATGGAGGTTGGATTATGACAAGTATTGAGAAGTTTATTGATTTAAATCAAAGTCTTTTCATTAAAACGGCAACAGATATTTGGGAGTATGCAGAAGTCGGCTATCAGGAGTTCAAATCTGCTGCTTGTATGGCGGAGCTTTTAAAAAGCTATGGGTTCCGTGTGCAGCAGGGAGTGGGAGACGCGCATACTGCTTTTATAGCGGAATATGGTACGGGAGCTCCGATAATCGGTCTTATGGCTGAATATGACGCGCTTCCGAATCTTTCCCAAAAGTTAGGCGTGAAACAGGAGGCATTGAAACCAGGCGCTAACGGTCACGGCTGTGGGCATAATTTATTGGGAACAGCGGCTTTGGCGGCTGCAATTGCTGTAAAAGAGGCGATTGAAAGCGGCGAGGTACAAGGAACGATTCGGTTGTACGGGACTCCGGCAGAGGAACTTCTGACAGGAAAGGTATACATGGCAAAACAAGGTGTGTTTGATGACTTGGATATTGCACTTGGCTGGCATCCTGAAGGCGTGAATGCTGTATTTGAAATGTCTACTTCTGCGATGCGTTCTGCCAAATTCCATTTTAAAGGAGTCACGGCACATGCGGCGTCTGATCCTTTCAACGGAAGAAGCGCCCTTGATGCGGTTGAGTTGATGAATATTTCAGCCAACTATCTGCGTGAGCATGTGCTTCCCGGCGTAAAGATTCATTATGCCACAATTGTTTCGGATTTGGTGCCGAATATTGTACCGGATAAAGCATCTGTTTGGTATTTTGTCCGCGGGAATGATACCAATGTGGTGAATGATGTATATGAAAGGCTTGTACATTGTGCAAACGGAGCAGCAGAAATGACCGGTACGGATTATACGATAGAGTTTTTAGGAGGCTGCTCTGATTACATGCCGAGCCGCACTTTGAATAAAGTTTTGTGGGAAGAAATGAGTAAAATTCCTGTACCGAAATATACAGAAGAAGAACATGAATTTGCAAGAGAGGTAGGGCTGTATTCAGCGGAAAGCGGCGAACGCTTTAGAGATTCGTTAGAGGCAGCTTATGGTGTGGAGGCCCGGGAGGGTCATATCTGTGAGTTCTTAGCTCCGCTGTCTGATATTAAGGCAAAAACGACAATTGCCGGTTCGCTTGATATCGGTGATGTAAGTAAGATTGTTCCGACAGCCCAGTTCACGGCAGTTTGTCAAGGATACAGCTGTGGAAGCCACGGATGGCAGTGTACCTCTTTTTCTGCGTCAAATATCGGAATGCAGGGTATGCTGTATGCGGCTAAGGCAATGGGAAATATGTCGGTGCGGTTAATGAACGATTCTGATTTAGTATCGGCAGCGAAAGAAGAATTCAAAAATAAACTCAAGGGAGTTCGGTATAAATCACCGTTGCCTGACCATTGGAAGCCGGGTATGTAATAGTAATAAGTACAAAGTGTGACGTTATACAATAATTGATGGGAAGTGGTGAGATGCAGAGAGAAGCATGTATTTCGTGTCTGCGTCGACATGAGATGAATTGTGCCGAGACAGTACTGAAGGTATTAGGTGAAAAGTATAATTTGGATTTAACAAAAGAGGAAATGAAGCTGATAAGCGCCTTCGGCGGGGGAGTATGCGGTGATATGTGCGGCGCTCTCTGCGGAGCGCTGGCGGCGTTGGGAAAGTATCATGTATTTGATTGTGCTCATAAAACAAATAATTTTGATGATTCCTGTCGTGAGTTTGTAACGTTTTTTCAAGAAGAAATGGGATTTCTGACGTGTACGGAATTATATGATAAGTATGCTACGGAAGAGGAGGGCTGTTTAGAGACGGTGCTTCGTACGTTGGAAGTATATGAACGTTATAGAATGAAAGAGGAGAAGAAGCGGATGAAGGTTGTTATTGTTGGAGGCGTGGCCGGCGGTGCAAGCGCCGCTGCCCGTCTGAGAAGAAATGATGAGATGGCAGAGATTGTGCTCTTGGAGAAGGGAGAATTTATCTCCTTTGCAAATTGCGGACTGCCTTATTATATCGGCAATATAATTACCGATAGAGAGGAATTGCAGTTACAGACTCCTGAAAGTTTTCATAGACGTTTTAACGTAGATGTACGCGTGCGCAGTGAAGTGACTGCCGTCGATCCTCAAAAGAAGCGGGTCACTGTAAGAGATTTGAACAGCGGGGAAGTATATCATGAACGGTATGATAAACTGATATTGTCCCCGGGAGCCGCTCCTATCAATCCTTTTGCAGCACAAGACAAAAAAGGCAGAGTGTTTACGTTAAGAAGCATTCCGGATATGGATAAAATCTGCGGCTGTGTAATTAAAGAGGAAGCCCAAACATGTGCTGTTATTGGCGGCGGATTTATCGGATTAGAGATGGCAGAGAATTTAGCCGGACGCGGAGTGCAGGTTTCTGTTGTAGAGGCGGCAGGGCATGTCATAGCGCCGATTGACGGGGATGTAGCCCACGAAGTTCATGATTGTCTTCGGGAAAACGGTATCAGTTTGTATATAAACAAGAAGTGTGTGGAAGTTGGCGATGGATATATCTGCCTTGATGATGATACAAAAGTCAATGCAGATTTTGTCCTGCTTTCCATAGGAGTTTCACCGGAAACAGCATTTTTAAAGGACAGCGGTATTGCGCTGGGACAGCGTGGAGAAATCTTGGTTTCTGAGCGCATGGAAACTACGGCGGCAGATGTTTATGCTATTGGTGATGCGGTTGCGGTATCTAATTTTGTGACAAAAGAACCATGTGTGATACCGTTGGCAGGTCCCGCAAACAAGCAGGGCAGAATAGTCGCAGATATTCTGTGCGGCAGGAATTGTTCATACGAGGGAAGTCTTGGAACTTCTATTATGAAGTTGTTTGATATGACGGTTGCAGTGACAGGCGTCAAGGAAGAAACCTTGAAAGCAAAAGGCATCGATTATAGAAAATCTTTTACATATTCCGGCTCTCATGCAGGCTACTATCCGGGCGCTGATATGATGCTGGTGAAATTGATTTTCCATCCTGCTTCGGGAAAAATTTTCGGGGCGCAGATTGTCGGTCATAGTGGTGTGGATAAACGAATTGACAGCATATCCAATGCAATTCGTTTTGGTCTGACTGTTTATGATCTGCAGAAGATGGAGCTTGCTTATGCACCGCCGTTTTCTTCGGCAAAGGACCCGGTCAATATGGCAGGATATGTGGCAGGAAATATCTTGGGTGGAAGTATGGAGCCTTATTATGTGGAGGACTTGAAACTGCTTCCGCAGGATGCTTTATATATTGATGTTCGTACGAGAGAGGAATATGAGGAAGGCACAATTCCGGGATATATTAATATTCCTTTGGACGATCTGAGAGACAGAATAGAGGAGCTTGACCCTCAAAAGGAAATCTATGTGACATGTCAGATTGGGCTGCGCGGTTATATCGCCCAAAGAATTTTGTCAGGCAGAGGATATAAGGCAAAGAATCTGGCGGGGGGATACAGAAGATATAAGGCGACAGTGTCAGATAATTGATAAAAAGTTTTAAGGAGGAGATTTTATGAAAGAGATTGTACAATTCGTCGACCGTTATGGAACAGATTGTGTAAAATGGGACGGTTTGGAAGAAAAATACGGGGATAAGGACATGTTAAGCATGTGGGTTGCGGATATGGATTTCCGCTGTCCGGAATGCGTTCATGCAGCCATCAGAAAATATATGGAGTGCGGGGCATATGGTTATGATATGCTGTCTGGGCGTTTTAACAAGGCATTTGCAAAATGGGAGAAAGAAAAACACGGATATGAGGTAAAGCAGGAATGGCTTCGTTACGCTACGGGAGTAGTGCAGGCCTTTTATTGGTGCATTGATTCTATGACAGAAAAAGGAGACTGCGTTCTTGTACTGCCGCCGGTTTATTATCCTTTCTTCAATGCGATTGATGAGACAGGACGTACGTTAGTTGAGAGTAATCTGATTTGGAACGGACAGGAGTATAAGATGGATTATTCTGACGTTGAGAGGAAGATTGTTGAGAATAATGTGAAAATGCTGTTGTTCTGTTCGCCGCATAATCCGGCAGGACGTGTGTGGAGACGCGAAGAACTGGAAAAAATCGCGGATATTTGTGAAAAATATGATGTTATTATCGTTTCAGACGAAATTCATCATGATTTTGTTTATGAAGGATTCAAACATATACCTATGGGACTGATCAGAAAGGATAAAACGGTTGTTTTAAGTTCGGCAAGCAAGACGTTTAATCTGGCAGGTATGACTACTGCAATGGCAATTATCCCGGATGATAACATTCGGGCAAAATGGGATGCGTTTGTTGAGACAATTCACATTTCCGAAGGGAACTCTTTTGGATATTTGGCAGGAGAAGCAGCGTATCTTGAAGGAGAAGAGTGGTTTGATGAAGTGAAGAAGATTATATATGATAATTATATTTTCTTGAAGGACCGGCTTTTGGAAAAACTGCCGAAATTGCAAATTGCGCCTTTGGAAGGCACATATCTTATGTGGGCGGATTTCGGCGCATATCTGAAAGAATCAGAGATGACTTACTTTTTTGAGAAAAAATGTAAGATTGCATTAGATTATGGCGAGTGGTTCCACGGCGGCGCCGAGACATGGGTACGCTTTAATCTCGCAACCAGCCGTGAAATCATTGAAAAGGCGGCGGAGATTATTCTTGGACAGCTTAAGGACAGTTAAAGTATATTTGGAAGTCTTTCGCATAAGATAAACTTAATAATTATTATTTCATATTTGTGTTATAATAGCTATTAGTACGAAAGATGGAGAGTGATATATAGTGTTATCGAAGGTTGATATTGGGGTTGTTCACGGAAGATTTCAGGTTTTCCATTTGAAACATATGGAATATATACTGGCGGCAAAGATGCGTTGTAAGAAGTTAATTATCGGGATGGAGGAGCCGGACAGACTCAGCATGAAGAAGGAAAATCCGTTCACATTTTATGAAAGATTTGAAATGATTCAAGAGGCGTTGATGGACTTCGGGGTAGTAAGAGAGGAATTTGATATAGTTCCGCTTCCCATGAAATATCCTGAGCGTATTTTGAATTACGTGCCTAAGGAGGCGGTTTACTATCTGAATATATGCGATGAAGAGGATATGCGGATGCTGGAACTTTTCGAAAAGCTTCATCTTCAGACGGAAGTTCTTATGAGAAAAACACCGGGTAAAAAAGGAATCACAGGGGCTGAGATCCGCAGGAGTATTGCGCTTGGAGAAGAATGGAGACAGTTTGTCCCGAAAACGGTATATGATTATATTATAAGCAGGGGTCTTGAAAATAGAATTTTTGAAAATGAGAAACAAGAAACTTATCTTGACTTTTTGCGTATATAGTGTCACAATAGATAGCGTAACGCTATATATAGTATGCGATAAAGGGGACTAAACGAAGAATGATAAAAAGTATTAAAAAGCGGGATGGACGAATTGTTCTTTATGATGAAAGCAAAATAGCAGCGGCAGTTCTAAAAGCGTTAGAGGCTGCCGGGGAAGGGGATGCATCTGATGCGGCTCGTGTTGCCAATGATGTGCAGACCGAGCTTGAGAAGCTTCCCGAGGACATGCCTCCTCAGATTGAACAGGTGCAGGATACGGTGGAGCGTGAGCTCATGAAAAGCGGATACAAGAGCGCTGCGAAGAAATTTATTCTGCATCGTGCAAGAAGAACCAATATTAGGGAAGCGAACACAAGTCTTATGAAGACAATTGACGAGATTACAAATGTGGACGCGCGCGTGAGCGATATGAAAAGAGATAACGCCAATATTGACGGGAATACATCTATGGGAAGTATGCTTCAGATTGGCGCTGCCGGAGCAAAGAATTATAATGCGGCGCATCTTTTGACTGATGAGCAGGCAAAAGCTTATTTGGAAGGCGACATTCATATTCACGATTTTGATTTCTACTCGCTGACAACGACATGTACGCAGATCGATATTATAAAATTGTTCAAGGGTGGATTCTCAACAGGACACGGCGTAATAAGAGAACCTCAGGGAATCCAAAGCTATGCGGCGCTTGCGGCAATTGCTATCCAGTCAAATCAGAATGATCAGCACGGCGGACAGAGTATTCCGAACTTTGATTATGGTTTGGCGCAGGGTGTTGCCAAGACATTCGTGAAGTTATACGAGGTGCGTCTTACAGAGGCGCTTGAAGATGTTCTTGGCTCGGACAATGAAAGTGACGTTGCCAAAGAGGTGATACAAAGAGCGACGGAAGCAACAGGCAACAAGCCTCGCTTGGAGAGAAATGAAAAGCAGTTTGATACTTTTGTGGTAGAAGAGCTTATCGGACGCTGCGGTCTTGATTACAGTACGGCGAAACATCTGGTAGCGACTACAAGGAGGCGTGCGACAAAACAGACGGAGCATGATACATATCAGGCAATGGAAGGATTTGTACATAACTTAAATACGATGCACAGCCGTGCCGGTGCCCAGACACCGTTTTCCTCCATTAATTACGGAACAGATACGTCGCCGGAAGGACGTATGGTTATCAGAAACATTCTTCTTGCAACGGACGCCGGTCTTGGAAACGGAGAGACATGTATTTTTCCGATTCACATTTTCAAAGTAAAAGAAGGGGTAAATTATAATGAAGGAGACCCAAACTATGATTTATTTCGGTTGAGCTGCAAGGTGAGCGCCAAGAGATTATTTCCAAACTTTGTATTCTTGGATTCGCCGTTTAACTTACAGTACTATAAGCCGGGGCATCCGGAGACGGAGGTTGCCACGATGGGCTGCCGAACGCGCGTAATGGGCAATCATTGTCATCCGGATAAGGAAATCTCTTATTCGCGGGGAAACCTTTCCTTTACATCCATTAACCTTCCGAGAATTGCGATTGAAAGTAAAGGTGATGAGAAGGTATTCTATAAGAAACTTGATAAACTTCTTGAACTTGTAGCGCAGCAGCTGCATGACAGATACGAAATTCAGGCAAAGAAGCATGTATACAACTATCCGTTCCTTATGGGACAGGGTGTGTGGCTTGATTCTGAGAAGCTTGGACCGAACGATGAGGTAAGGGAGGTCCTGAAACACGGAACACTTTCTATCGGATTTATCGGACTTGCAGAGACATTGACCGCGCTCTACGGACAACATCACGGAGAGTCTGACGAGATGCAGCAGAAAGGGCTTGAGATTGTAGCCCATATGAGAGCGTTTGCGGATGCGGAATCAGAGAAAAGAAATATGAACTATACACTTCTTGCAACGCCGGCAGAGGGTCTTTCAGGACGTTTTATCAAAATGGATAAGAAACGCTACGGTGAGATTAAAGGCGTAACGGACAAAGAGTATTACACAAACAGTTTCCATATTCCGGTATGGTTTGAGATCTCCGCGTATGATAAAATTTACAAAGAAGCTCCTTATCATGCGCTTACGAATGCGGGGCATATCAGTTATGTGGAGCTTGACGGAGATACGGCGAGAAATGTGGAAGCATTCGAGAGTGTTGTGCGCTGTATGCATGATGCAGGTATCGGATATGGAAGTGTAAACCATCCGGTTGACCGCGACCCGGCCTGCGGATATGTAGGCGTGATTGATGATGTATGCCCACGCTGCGGACGCCGTGAGGGAGAAGCGATCAGTGATGAGAAGTTGGAAGAATTACGTAGGCTGTACCCGACAATGACACAGTTTTACGGAGTGGAATAAGGAGGAAATGACTATGGAACAGAGAAACAGATTGGGACAGGATGTAGGATTTGAGCGTATTCGCCGTATTACCGGTTATTTAGTAGGTACAATGGACAAATGGAACGATGCCAAGAAGGCGGAGGAGAGAGACCGTGTAAAACATGGCTTGGGAACCACAAATGATTAATTTGGCGGGATTTGTGGGGGACAGTATTGTTGATGGTCCCGGAATCCGTATGACGGTATTCTGTCAGGGATGTCCCCACCATTGCGAGGGCTGTCATAATCCCGAGACATGGAGCTTTGAGGGCGGTGTCCCGATGGAGGAAGAAAAGGTTTTCCAAATGATAAGATCTAACCCTTTGGCGAAGGGCGTGACATTTTCAGGCGGAGAGCCGTTTGCACAAGCCGGTGGATTTGCAAAGCTTGCCGGGATGCTGAAGGAAAATGGCTATGAGGTGGCAAGCTATTCGGGATATACATTTGAAGAGCTGTATCATGGGACGGAAGAACAAAAAGAATTATTAAATAGGATAGATATTCTCGTAGACGGAAGATATGAAGAGGCGAATAGAAGTCTCACGCTTGCATACAGGGGAAGCACGAACCAAAGAATTGTGGATGTGAAAGCAAGCCTTTCCGAAGGGGCGGCCGTGGAAAGTACGGCGAGACGCTGGTATGGAGAGTATTAGGATAAATGAAATAAGACCGATGCTTGTGTGGCATCGGTCTTGCATATGAACAAGTGTTGTTCTTTCTGATCATTTCTGTGCCGTCAGCAAAGCTTTAGCAAGCTGGTCTGGGCAGGAAGTGCTCCTATTGCCGCAGCGAATTCCCTGCAGACGTTCTATGACTTCATTCCGTTTCATTCCTTCTACAAGCTTTGCAATTCCTAACAGATTTCCGGGGCATCCTTTCTCAAAACGGACGTTTCGCACCCGGTCATCGTCATCTATTTCAAAATGAATTGATTTTGTACATACATTTTTAGTTTGAAATTCCACAATTATTTCTCCTTCTATTAAGTTTCCTTATCTTTTCCTAATTCAAATCCTCTAAGCAGCATGTCGCGCAGTTTTTGAAACATTCTTTCCTCATCAAAGTTTCTATGCTCTAAATATTTAAAGCTGGTAACAATATATTGAAGCACTGCAATGGTGAATGCGGCGACTTCTTTTTCTTCCTTTTCATATGTATCGGCTTGGTTAAGTTTGGATATTGCATTTAACTGATGTTGGTAAAGCGGATTATTTTTGGTGCGAAAGTAATATTTCATTCGAATATCCATGGAAGACTGGTCAAAAAACTTCCAAAAGTTATCTTGCAGTTTGTTCCGGTTTCGGACCTCGTTTACATCCACCTGACGCCCTAATTGTTCAGAGAGCTGTCTTGCAGACTCCCAAAATTGTTCCAAAGTGTAATCGACTATAAAAATATAGAATTCCTCTTTGGAACCAAAATATCGATAGAAAGCGCCTGTTGTAATTCCCAGTTCCTTTGACATGGAACGGACATTCCATTCATCATAATGCTTTTCCGAAAAAAGGGTCATTGCAGAGTGCAAAAGTTCTTTCTGCTTGGAGTATTTCAAATTGTAAAAGGTTGTACTAGGCATAATTTGTTCTCTCTTTTCTTAATTTCAAACTTACGTACAATGAATACAGGAAACAAAATGTCCCGGGTTCACCTCTGTAAGAGGAATGTCGCCGGAGGTACATTCGCTTGTTGCATATGGACAGCGGGGCGCAAACCGGCATCCCGGTTTCGGATTGATCGGAGATGCAACCTCGCCTTTTATAATTTCCAAATCATTGTTAATGTAATAATCAGGATCCGGCATAGGGATAGCTCGCAAAAGAGCCTGTGTATAAGGATGCATTGGGTTTGCAAATAATTCATCTGAATCAGCTGCTTCAACGGTTTGACCGAGATACATAACCATGATGCTGTGGGAAATATGTTTTACAACGCTTAAATCATGTGTAATAAACATATACGCAAGTCCTAAATCCCGCTGCAGATCCATCAAAAGATTCAGTGTCTGCGCCTGGATGGATACATCAAGGGCAGAAACAGGTTCATCGCATACAATAAAGGAAGGATTCAGTGCAATTGCTTTGGCAACACCTACGCGCTGGCGGCGTCCTCCGTCAAGCTCATGGGGATACGCGTATGCCAGACGCTTGGCGATTCCTACAATATCCATTAATTCAAATACCCGGTTTTCCCTGGATTTTTTATCAGGAAATACTTTGTTTACAAGAAGTGTATCTTCAATCAGCTCAAACACAGTCATGCGCGGATTTAGTGAAGAGTATGGATCCTGCATAATAATCTGCATATCCTGCCGGACTTTGTTCATCTGAGCATGAGAGTATTTTAAAATATTTTCTCCTTTAAACAAAACTTCACCTTCAGTTGGCTCAATTAATCTTAATATCAGTCTTCCAAGCGTACTTTTGCCGCAGCCGGATTCTCCGACAACGCCGAGAGTTCTGCCCTTTTCCACTTGAAAATTAACATTGTCTACTGCGTGAAGCAGCTTTTTTGAACCCACCGGAAAATATTTTTTTAATCCTTTTGTTTCAAGAAGTATTTCAGACATACTATTCCTCCTCCCCTGCATTTTTACATAAATGACACCGTATCATATGGCTTCCTTCGGCAATCGCTTCCGGTTTTTGGAGGGCGCATATTTCCTGACGTTTTGGGCAGCGCGGAAAGAAACTGCATCCCCTTACGGTCCGTGTCGGATCAGGCATAAGTCCTGGAATTGCTTTCAGGCGTTCGGCTTTGTCGGTAAGATTCGGGATAGAACCGAACAGTCCTTCCGTATACGGATGATGGCGGTCTCCTTTATAAATATCGCGCACTGTGCCGTATTCAATAATCTCGCCGGCATACATAATTGCAACATTGTCACACATTTTAGCAACAACGCCTAAGTCATGCGTAATGAGCAATACAGAGGTATTCAGCTTTTTTCGAAGCTCAGATATCTGGGCAAGGACCTGCGCCTGGATAGTAACGTCAAGAGCGGTAGTGGGTTCATCGGCAATCAAAAGGGCAGGCTCGCATGCTAGTGCAATTGCGATACCAATACGCTGCTTCATACCTCCGGAAAACTGGTGGGGATATTCGCTTTTGCGTTCTGCCGGAATTCCTACCAGCTCCATAAGTTCATCTACCCGCTTGTTCAATTCATCCTTATTTTTTTTCTCGTAGTTATGATAGTATAACACTTCGTAAATCTGTTGTCCAACAGTTGTAACCGGATTCAGGGAAGTCATGGGATCCTGAAAAATCATACTAATACCATTGCCGCGTACGGCGCGCATTTCTTCCTCGGTCAACTCCTGAAGATTTCTGTTCTGAAATAAAATAGTTCCGGAAGGAATTTTAGCGGTTCTGTTCGGAAGAAGGCGTAAAACGCTTAAGGCGGTAGTGGTTTTTCCCGCGCCTGTTTCGCCTACAAGCCCAAGGCTTTCACCCTTTTGGATTGACAGGCTGACATCAGTTACAGCATGAACGACTTCTTGATTGGTATGATATTCGATTGTTAGGTTTTCAATGTTTAATAATTGTTCCATGTGCATCTCTCCTTAGTCTTTTAATTTTGGATCGAGTGCATCACGCAGCCCGTCTCCGATAAGATTCATTGCCAAAGCAGCCAGCACAATTGCCATACCCGGGAACATAACCAAATGCGGTGATGAACGCATAATAGGGCGTGCCTCCGATAACATGCTTCCCCATTCCGGAGCAGGAGCTTCGATTCCCATTCCAAGGAAGCTGAGTCCTGAAATTTGAAGAATGGTACCGGCAATGCTCATGGTTGCCTGTACAATGATAGGACCAATTGCATTTGGAATAATATGTCTGTAAATGATTCTGAAAGTGCTTGTTCCATAAGAACGCGCCGACTCTACAAATTCCTGACTGGATACAGACAGGACAGAGGCGCGTACAATTCTGGTAAATGCCGGAATCTGTCCGATTGTAATGGCAATCAGAAGATTGCGGATACCGTGTCCGAGTGCTGCCACCAGCGCTAAAGTGAGAAGCATGCTCGGTATGGAGACTACCGCATCCATAAAGCGCATAATCAGATTATCTACTTTGCCGCCGTATAAGCCGGCAGTGGCGCCCAAAAGTCCGCCGAACAAGGCGGATATGCTGACGGATATAAAGCCTACGCTGAGGGAGATTCTGCCGCCGTGTATAACCCGGGCAAAAACATCCCTTCCATAAGTATCGGTGCCGAACCAGTGGGCTGCACTGGGACCTTGAAGCCTTTCGGCGATATTTTGGTGGATCGCCATAGAGTCATAGTCGCATATTATGCCTGCAAAAATGGCTAGAAAAGCAAAAATAGCTATAATGACAAGGCCTAACACAGCGGTTTTGTTTTTTCTCATTCTTCTCCAAATTTCGCCGATTTGGCTGCGCTTTTTAAAATTTTGTTCATCATCACCGAAATATTCAGCCATGATTTCTTTACTTAAATTAAGATTATTCATTATTCCTGCGCCTCCTTACTTTTTGGAATACATTGCCCGGACGCGTGGATCTACAAATGCACAGACAATATCGGTTACAAGTATGATAATACTGAACATGCTGGCAAGGAAAATTGTGGCGCCCATAACCATCGGAACATTTTTCATTCGGATTGCCTGAAGAATAACCGTTCCAAGTCCCGGAAGTGCAAATACGGATTCTGTAAGTACAGTACCGCCAAGCAGAATGCCGAAGTAAGAACCGATAACCGTAATGACAGGAAGCAGCGCGTTCTTAAGCGCGTAACGTGAAATTACCACTTTTTCAGGAACTCCTTTGGAACGTGCGGTTCTTACATAATCCTGCCGTATGGTCTCAAGCATGGAAGTTCTCGTAAGCCTCATGAAAGATGCGGCTGAAGATACACTCATGGTAAATACCGGAAGAATATAGTGTAACGGAGTATCCATACCGTGAGACGGAAGCCATTCCAGCTTCAATGAAAATAGAAGTATCAGCATTAGGCTCAGCCAAAAGCCGGGCACCGAGGCAAATACCATTGCAAGCACGGTGCAGATATTATCTACAATGGAATATTGCTTTACCGCTGAAAGTACGCCTAATGGAATGCCCAGTACGACAGCGGTGATGATCGCCAATAGCGACAGTTTTAATGAAATTGGAAATGCATTAAAGATTTCCTCGAATACAGGTCTGCGGTTGCTGTAAGAAAGTCCGAAATCTCCGTGTAATGCATCTGAAATATAATTTATATAACGTTCCAAAAACGGGCGGTCATATCCAAGTTCGTGATTTAGGGCGTCCACGTCCTCTTTTTCGGCGGTTGCACCTAAGATAATCTGCCCCGGATTTCCAGGGGTAAGACTTAAAATACTGAATACAATAAAAGAAACGATAAGAATAATCGGAATCATCATCAGTAATCGTTTTAATACATACCGGCTCAAAATATTACCTCCTTGTCGTAGAATATTTGTAAACAAAACAGAACACAGCGCTTGGGAATACCGTGCGCTGTGTCTCGTCTTTACCAGTTGAAATACTGATAGCAGTAAATCATGCCATTCGGATCAAGGTAAACATTTTGAAGACCTTTTTTGTATACTAGATTTGACGGTGCGTTCACCAAATCAAGCTGTCCGGCATTATCCTTAACATCCATTAAAATATCATCATAAAGGGCGGTTTTTTTATCAGCGTCAGGTTCATTTTTTGCGGCTTCAAGCTTGTCGTTGATAAAATCGTCTGCCGGCGCAAAGAATTTGTCCGTGTTCTCTGGGACGTGATAGTTTTTGTATGTTTCTTCGCTTACGTCAGGCAGTACGGAAGAGTTTGCCGCATACCACAACTCATAGTTGCCGTTTAAATAATCATCGGAATGAGCGCTCGCTTCCAAGCTTTCAATTTTAAGTTCAATGCCGATTTCTGCCAAGTTCTGCTGAATCAAAGTAGGAACTTCGCTTCCATAATTTTCGCTTGTTTTAATTGTAAGCGTTGTGCCGGAAAGCCCTGCCTGCTCTACAAGCTCTTTAGCTTTGTCTACGTTGTATTCATAAGAGAAATCAATTCCTGAGTAGTACATGAAATCGCTGAATGTACCGGTAGAGACTTCTCCGCGTCCTTCGTAAGCCACTGTATTAATAGCATCCCGGTCAATAGCGTAAGCGATTGCCTGGCGAAGTTCTTTGCTGGCTGTCTGTCCGCTTCTTACGTTCATAAACAGCTTGCTTGCCGTATGAGACGGTCCTGATTTGATTTCCACTTTATCATTTTCCTGCAGAAGAGTTATATTGGCAGCCGTCGCATTTACAATCAAATCTACGGAACCGTTTTCAAGAGCGATAACTGCAGTAGATTGATCCGGGATAATCTCAAATTTCAAATTTTTAATGTTTCCGATCTCGCCTGTATAATCCTCATAGGCTTCCAGTTCGATAGAAGAGCCTTTATTCCAGCTTTTGAGCTTATATGCGCCGGAACCGTCAGGATTGATAAATGCATCTTCGCCTTTTTCCTCACAGTAACTTTTGTTCATGATGCCCCATGTCGGAGTCGCGAATTCAAATAAAATACTTTCTCGCGGATATGCAAGTTTTACTTCTACAGTATGTTCATCTACTGCGTTGATTTCTAAAATTTTCTCTTTGCTTGCTGCCATTCCCGGACGCTCTAAGTTTGTTTCCATAGAATATTTGACATCTTCTGCCGTTACCGGATCGCCGCTGTGGAAAGTGGCATCCTCTCTCAGATGGAAAGTTACAACGGTCTTGTCATCATTAAAATCCCAACTGTCTGCAAGCTGGCCTTTCCATTCTCCGTCCACAAAATGTACCAAATGCTCATAAATTTGATATCCGAGGAAGATGTCTGCGTGAGTCATGGTATACTGCGGATTAAATTTTCCTACGTCGGTAGGAACAACGACTGTTAAGCTGTCATTGGAATTGCTGTTGCCGGAGTCTTTGCCGTCTTTTTCTTTGCCGCCGCTGCCGCATCCGGCTAAAAGCATGCTTCCGGCAAGAATCAGCGCTAATAAACGTTTCTTTTTCATAATGTTCTCCTTTCGCACTTCTTGTTATTTATCATCTGCATTTTTCTGCAAATAATCAGTCGAGGTAGAAATCAATTAATTCGTCCAGTTCTTTTTCTCTGTCCAGATAATTTTTTGATGGTTTTTTTGTTTCTGGCGGTTCATATGTTTCGCCGTTAGTTTCTACCCAAAGTTTTTTGATACGCTGCGGCTTTTTTGGTGTATGGAAGCTGATACGGTTTCGGAAAAGCTTTTCGTTGCAAGGTGTTTCATTAATCCGGTCAACGACTTCAAAGCCTTTGATTACTTTTCCGATTACTGCAAAATCACCGTCCAAACCTTCATACGGTCCTGTCTGAATAAAGAAGGAAGAGCCGCTGGAAATGTTGGAATCCTTTCCATGTCCCGCCATTCCGACAGTATATTTTTCAAAAGCAGGCTGTTCGGCAGAATAACCGCTGTTGGCATATTCACCATTGATAATATAGTCGCAGCCTTTTTCATAGATACCGGGACGTACGTCGCAGTCTGTCTGAATTACAAAGTCCTTCACTACTCTGTAAAAATCACGGCCGTCATACAATCCCTGATTTGCCAGCCATATAACCGAACGCACGGTATTGTTCGTAATAGCCGGAAACATTTCAATGTCTATCATGCCGCCGTCCATCATTTCAATATGCATGATGGGATTTAACATTTTACCACCTCCGATTTGTTAAAATCATACCGTAACATGTGCGTAACGCGTTACGTTTACTGGTATTATATACTTATATAGACAAATTTTCAAGCTTTTTATTACGATAAAGTCTATTTTTTGTAATTATCAGCAAATTTTGGTAATTGTAATTACAGCGGAATGAATAAAGAAAAGCGGATTCCGAAGAATCCGCCGGTTGTAGTGTAAAATGAAAACGGGTATGTATTTATTTACTGTCAGTATATTAGAGTTCTACGATCGTTGGCTCATGTCCTGTATATTTCAGAAATTTCTCTAATATATCGGATGTTTTAATCTTAAGGCTTGAGGTGTTGATACACGGATGACATCCGATGTATTCATCTGCAAGCAAATCCTTGTCGATGGATAAGTGAACTTCATGCTCTGTGTCATTCATAAGTCCTAAAATGCTTACGGAACCAGGCGTAATTCCCAAATACTTCTCCATATGCTCTGCCTCGGCAAAGGATAGTCTTGAGACTCCCAGCTGCTTTGAAAAGTCTTTGGTCAGAAATTTCTTCTCTCCCGGCATGAGCAGGAGATAGAACGATGTCTTCTGCCGGTTGCATAGGAATAAATTTTTACACATGGTTACATCAAGAACTTTGTCGATTGCTTCGCAGGCCTCCATTGTGCTGGCTACCTCGTGGTCGACTCTCTGGTATGGGATGCCGAGTTTTTCCAGTAATTCATATACGCGCATTTCTGTATTGAGCCTGCCTTCGTCCGCAGGTGCAGTTGTATATATCTCATACATATTTATTTCCTCCTAACAAATTTACATGTTGTAAGTATAGTAAATTTTGGGGGAAATAACAAGAGCCGCATTAAAACTTGTCACAGAAAATAGAAGAGGATATAATAGAGAAAGACTATGAAAATTTTAGGAGAGGATTATGAAGAAGCTTATAAGGTATTTAAACGACTACAAAAAGGAAAGTATAATCGGTCCGCTTTTTAAACTTTTAGAGGCGTGTTTTGAACTGATTGTGCCGCTTATTATGGCGGATATTATTGACATTGGCATTAAAAACAGGGATTTGCCGTACATTTTAAGAATGGGAGGTATTCTTGTCCTGTTTGGAGTGCTGGGACTTGTCTGTTCTTTGACCGCCCAGTATTTTGCGGCGAAAGCGGCGGTAGGATTTGGAACAGCGCTCCGGCGCGACTTATTCAAACATATTGGCGAGCTGTCTTATGCAGAGATTGATGTTGCCGGTAATTCGACGCTTATCACCAGAATGACCAGCGATATCAACCAGGCGCAGTCGGGAGTAAATCTTGTGCTGAGATTGTTTCTGCGGTCGCCGTTTATTGTGGCGGGAGCGCTGGTAATGGCATTTGCCATAAGTATCAGAGTTTCGGTTATATTTGTGATTGCGGTGCCGCTTCTTTCTATCGTTATTTATGGGATTATGATGATTACGATTCCATTATACAGGAGGGTGCAGAAAGGACTTGACAAAGTGCTTCTCACTACGAGGGAAAATTTGGCCGGGATTCGCGTAGTGCGGGCATTTCGTACGCAGAAGGCGGAAAAAGAGCAGTTTGGCGAAGAAAGTGAAAGTCTTATGAAGGTTCAGCTCTTAGTGGGAAGAATTTCCGCTTTATTGAATCCGGCGACTTATGTTATTGTAAATATAGCTATCATATTCATTATATGGGTCGGCGGCAGGGAAGTGTATGAGGGAGCCCTTACCCAAGGAGAGGTTATTGCCCTTGTAAACTACATGTCGCAGATTTTGATTGCTCTTGTAGCGCTTTCAAATTTAATTATTACCTTCACAAAGGCGCTTGCCTCTGCGGGGCGGATTAATGAAGTATTTGCTCTTAAGGCGAGCGTCAGAAGCGGGGCGGGCGTAAGAAATTCCGCCAAGGAAGATGCCCCGAAGGTACAGTTTAAGCATGTGAGCTTTGTCTATAAAGGCGATAAAAGCGCCGTGCTTTCTGACATTGATTTGACCGTGAATAAGGGGGAGACAGTGGGAATTATCGGAGGTACAGGTTCCGGTAAGTCTACATTTGTCAATCTGCTTCCGCGGTTCTATGATGCGGCGGAAGGAGAAGTGCTTATTGACGGTGCAGATGTGAAGGATTATGAGCTTAATGTCCTGCGTCAGAAATTCGGAATCGTGCCCCAGAAGGCTGCGCTGTTCCACGGCACGATCCGTGAGAATCTTCAATACGGCAAGGAGGATGCAACAGAGGAAGAAATTTGGCAGGCCCTTCGCATTGCCCAGGCGGAGGAAATAGTTCAGAATAAGCAAAATGAACTTGACGAGATGATAAGCGAGGGCGGCAAGAACTTGTCGGGAGGGCAGAGACAGAGACTTACCATCGCACGCGCACTGGTCCGTAAGCCGGAAATACTAATTTTGGATGACAGCGCATCGGCCCTTGATTATGCTACAGATGCAAGACTCCGCAGGGCTATCGCAGAGAGTACAGACGACATGACAGTGTTTATCGTGTCTCAGCGTGCTTCTTCTATTATGCAGGCAGATAAAATTATTGTTTTTGATAACGGCAGGATCGCCGGTATCGGAACGCATCGGCAGCTTTTGAGGGACTGCCGTGTATATCAGGAAATCTGCAGTTCCCAGCTGTCAAGAGAGGAGGTGGCCCGTCATGCGTAGGCAGGAAAACACAACGAAGAAAATATTATATTTAATTAAGCCATATATGCATCTTGTGATACTGTCGTTTGTATTTGCAATTATATCGTCGGCGCTTACACTTTATGCACCGATACTAATCGGTGAGGGCGTAGATTTGATTCTTGCGAAAGGACAGGTTGATTTCGGAGGGATTTTAACAATTTTAAAGCGCCTTGCGGTGATTATAGCGATTACAAGCGTTGGGCAGTGGCTTATGAATCTTTGCAACAATACGATTACTTATAGAGTTGTAAAGGATGTGAGGACGAAGGCGTTTTCACATTTGCAGAAACTTCCGCTGAAATACATTGACAGCAGGCAGTACGGAGACACGATCAGCCGGGTTATCACGGATGTGGATCAGTTTTCAGACGGTCTTCTAATGGGCTTTTCACAACTCTTTACGGGGGGAGTGACAATTGCAGGTACACTTGTTTTCATGCTTGCTATTAATGTGAAAATATCTCTTGTGGTAATTTTGATTACGCCTGTGTCTTTATTTGTGGCAAGCTTTATTGCAAAGAAGACTTACACGATGTTTAAGAAGCAGTCTGAGGTCCGCGCGCAGATGACGTCCCTTGTGGATGAAATGGTTGGAAATCAAAAGGTTGTCCAAGCATTTGGATATCAGAAAAAGGCGCTGGAGAGATTCGATGTTATTAATAAGGATTTACAGAAATGCAGTCTGCGGGCAATCTTTTTTTCTTCCATTACGAATCCAAGTACACGGTTTGTAAACGGGCTTGTGTATACGGGGGTGGGAATTGTCGGGGCCGTATCGGCTATGCGGGGAGCTATCAGCGTCGGACAGTTATCGTGCTTTTTATCCTATGCAAACCAGTATACTAAGCCGTTTAATGAAATATCAAGTGTTGTAACAGAACTTCAGAATGCATTTGCATGTGCCAAGAGAGTGTTTGATTTTATAGAGGAGGAGCCGGAGGCGTCGGACGGAGAAGGTTCCGTTTCCTTAGAGGAAGCAGACGGAAGCCTTGCGCTGAATCAGGTATCATTTTCTTATAATCCGGAAGTAAAACTGCTGCAGAATCTCAATTTGAAGGTGAAGCCGGGGCAGAAGATTGCAATTGTAGGTCCCACCGGATGCGGAAAGACGACGTTGATCAATCTGCTTATGCGTTTTTATGATATTGATGAGGGGCAGATTGTGGTAAGTGATTATGATGTTATGAAGCTTACAAAAGACAGCCTGCGTTCCAATTATGGCATGGTGCTTCAAGAGACGTGGCTTAAGTCGTGCAGTATTGCGGATAATATTGCCTATGGGAAGCCGAATGCTGCAAGGGAGGATATTGAACGGGCGGCGAAGGCGGCGCATGCCCATGAATTTATCAGCCGTATGAAAGATGGATATGATACCATTATCTCAGAAGAAGGGGGTAATCTGTCGCAGGGACAAAAGCAGCTTCTATGTATTGCGAGAGTTATGCTTGAACTCCCGCCGATGTTGATTTTGGACGAAGCCACCTCATCTATTGATACCCGGACCGAAATCAAGATTCAGGAAGCTTTCCACTGTATGATGGAAGGGCGCACAAGCTTTATTGTAGCCCATAGACTTTCCACAATAAAGGAAGCAGATATTATACTTGTCATGAAAGACGGCAACATTATTGAACAGGGAAATCATGAGGAATTACTAGAACAAAACGGCTTTTACGCACAACTGTACCAAAGTCAGTTTGCATAAAGTACGAAATAAACAGAACAGATATATGAAAAAGCAAAAATACTTAGAGAAAATTATTATAGGATTTATATTATTTACGGCGGCAGTCATTTTGCAGATGGCGGCGAGAAATAGTACCGGGTTTGCCAATTGGTATACCGGTACTATTTACCCTTTATGGGTAAATACATTCGGGAGATTATGCTCTGCGGCAGCGTTTTCTGTGGTGGAGGTACTGTTGTATTTTCTGCTGGCGGCGCTTGTCTGTACGGCGGGTCTTGGTATCATACATATGATTCGCAGAGAAAAGATGGTGAGTGATGTACTCCTTGCGGGAAGCGGGAACATTGTTTTGCTTGTCGGCGGCCTTTTCTTTCTTTATACGGCTATGTGCGGCATCAATTATCACAGTGATGCATTTTCTAAACTTAACGGTCTTGAGATAAAAAGGTACACGGTAGAGCAGCTTACTGCTTACTGCGAGATGATAACCGGTGAAGTGAACAGGCTTTCACCGGATACAGACCGGGATAAATTAAAAAATCTGCGGGCGAACGGCGAAGAGGCAGTTGTGGCAATGCGTGCATTGGGAGAGAAATATGAGGGCCTTGGCGGATATTATCCCAGGCCAAAAGGACTGTTGATTTCGGAAATCCTTTCTTACCAGCACCTTACAGGTATATATTCCCCTTTTACGATAGAAGCGAACTATAATGCGGATATGACGGCATATAACATACCGTTTACCATGTGCCATGAACTGTCGCATCTGCGAGGATTTATGAGAGAAGATGAAGCAAATTATATTGCATATCTTGCCAGCAGTAATTCAGATAATACGGAATTCCGTTACAGCGGCGCTTTGATGGCGTGGATTTACAGCACTAATCTTCTATATGATTATGATAAAGAAGCGTATTGGAGACTTCATGACAGTTTGGATATGAGGGCGCTTGAGGACTTAGAGAAGAATACGGCTTTTTGGAAACGATATGAAGGGAAAATATCAGAAGTATCAGATAAAGTGAACGATACTTATCTGAAGGCAAATAAACAGACAGACGGTGTGGAGAGCTATGACAGGATGGTGGATTTATTGATGGCAGAGTTTTTATCATAAATTATCTTGACAAAAGTTTTAAAAAGTACTAATGTACTATTGTAATGATACAATGCACAACTAAGGAGGGAATGCGATGATAGAGATTAATAATCTGACGAAAATATTTACTTTGAATAAAAAGCAGATGAAAGAATCCAAAACAAAATCGAGTAAAAAGGTTGCTGTGGATAATCTGAGCCTGACTGCGCATAAGGGAGAGATATACGGACTTCTTGGACCAAACGGTGCGGGAAAGACGACGACGCTCAGGTGCATTTCTACAATTATCAAACCGACAAGCGGGGAAATCTATGTGGCGGGGCATGAGGTGCAGAAAGAGGCGGAGAAGGTAAGAAACAGTATTGGATTTCTTACAAGCGATATTAAACTGGATCCACAGTTTTCACCGGATTATATGTTTAATTTTTTCGGGCGTCTTCATAATGTTCCCAAAGAACAATTGAAGCAGAGAAAGGAAGAGCTGTTTACATATTTTGGAATTACGGATTTTGCCCACAAAGACATTAAGGAATTGTCGACGGGTATGAAGCAGAAAGCGGCTATTGCGGTAAGCCTTGTGCATGATCCGGATATTGTGATATTTGACGAGCCGACAAATGGACTGGATATTGTAACTGCAAGAGGGGTTACCGATTATCTGAAAAAGCTCAGAGATGAAGGTAAGCTTGTGATTATCTCTACGCATATCATGTCAGAGGCGGAGAAGCTCTGCGATAGAATCGGGATTATCGTTGACGGTGCAAAAATTGCAGAAGGAACGCTTTCGGAGATTTTGGAGGAGACGGACACGGATGATTTAGAGGACGCATTCTTCAAGATTTATAAAGAGAAAAAGGGGGACGAGTAAATGAAAGAAATTGGTGAGATTTTCAGAAAAGAAATATTCCGTGTATTTAAGGACAAGAAAATGCTGCTTTCCGTATTTGTCCTTCCAGTTGTTTTAATGGTGGGACTTATGTATCTCATGAGCAATGTTATGACAAACATGATGGACGATATTGATTCGCATAAGTCAATTGTGTATGTTCAGAATGAGCCGGAAAGCTTTCGGAATTTCCGCGGAGAAAATGCTTTTGATGCGGATGTGCGCGGCATTGACGGAGCAATGTATGACAGACAGCAGGCGGAAACCGATATTTTAAACGGAGACGCCGACCTTCTCATTGAGTTCCCGGAGAATTTTGATGCGATGATAACAGACTATGAAACAGGTGGAGAGGTGCCGCAGGTGAAGGCGTTCTATAATCCGTCGGAGGACTATTCAAGCGCTGCTTACAGCGAGATTGCACAAGGCGCTCTTGAAGTTTACAGACAGACGCTTTTAGCCGGACGTGTGGGCAATCTTGAGCAGCTTGCAGTGTTTACAATGAATACGGACAGTGAGGAAATGGTAATTCAGGACGAAAATAAGGCGGGCGGAAAGGCTCTTGGGATGATGCTCCCATATTTTGTAACACTAATGTTGTTTGCGGGAGCCATGAGTATCGGAACGGATATGATTGCAGGAGAGAAAGAAAGGGGCACGATGGCAAGTCTTCTTGTAAGTCCGGTTAAGCGAAGCTCAATTATATTTGGAAAAGTATTTGCGCTTATGAGTATATCGGGACTTTCCTCTGTCGTTTCCACAATAGCGATGGTTGTGTGTATGCCGATTGTAAGCAAGGCGATGACCGGCGAGACTACAAGCGGGCTGGATATGAATTTGAGCATACAGCAGATTGTAATGCTTGGCGTACTTCTCGTTGCGGTAGCGTTCTTATACTCAACAATTATTGCTCTCGTTTCTGTATTTGCAAAAACGATTAAAGAGGCAAGCTCTTACATAATGCCTGTATATATTATCGTACTTGTTGTGGGAATTATGACAATGTATATGTCAGGGGAAGTGCAGCAGTCGGCTTACTATATTCCAATTTACAACAGTGCGATTGTGCTGAGAGGCATTCTTGCCCAGGAGGTAACATTTGCACAATTTGGAATTGCGTGTGTAACAACATTGGCAGCGGGGCTTGTACTTACAGGAATTATTGCCAAAGCATTTGAAAGTGAAAAGGTGATGGCAGGATAATGCTGCAGAGCGGCCTGCATGGCCATAAGGAATCTCGCTTGCGAGATTC